>JAWXVD010000280.1:0-2508 GCA_044425705.1 Eubacteriales bacterium
GAGCCGGAATCGAACCAGCGACACGAGGATTTTCAGTCCTCTGCTCTACCAACTGAGCTATCTGGGCATATCCTGTGTCTTTGTAAGCACCACAACAAAAATTATTATATAGTATTCCTTCATAGCTGTCAACTATTTTTTACTTTATTTTTATACTTTATAGGGCAATCGCAAAGTCAGATTGCCTAAAATCAGCATTTTTCTAAAAGTATCTTTTCAATACGGTTGATATCATGTGCATTTGCCATTAAAAACCTCTTCATTGGTTTTCCTGCATACTCTACATCTTGTTTTTTCATTTGCATACAAAAACGTCGTAGTATAGAGGCATTTAACATTGAATTCCCTTTGTTTGCCGTCATCTTATCCTCGTATAATTGTACATCTAACAACCAATGTTGCATTTCTATGTTCCAATGGGCTTTTTTTATCTTCATAAACACATCAGCTGTTATTTCTTCCATATTTGTGATGAATATACTTCTTGTATTTGTCACCGTTTCTTCTCCGTCTTTTAGCGTTATAACTTTTTTGTCAAATACACCTATTTTTGCTATATGTCCATAAAACGATTTTAATCCTAATTCTTCAAATACAAATTCTGTGTTTTCTATCAAGCTACATTTCATGGTTTCTATTCGCCCATGTTCATTGCTTAATATTTTCACACTTTTTAGTTCTGTGAATTTGTCGGTGGTATTCAATCTTTCTATCTCTTTTTTTATGCATTTATGTAAATTTTTTTGATTATCTTTTACTGGTATTACAAAACTTCCTCCTCCATCTATAATACTGTTTATTACTGTTTTATTACATCCGATAGCATCTATCGTTACTATTGTATCTTTTAGATTAAATTGTTTTAAATAATCAGGGAGTCGTGAAATCTCATTTTCCTTTTCGCCGATTTCTTGCACTTTTAACCCTATCGATTCCCCTTCATACATCGCATTTAACACATATTTCGGTTTCTCGCCTTTTTGTTTTTTGCTTGCAGCTCTTACTGCCTTTCCATCTACATGCAAAACTTTCAAATTCATTACTTTTTCCCGTAAATCATGAAAATTATCTTCTAACCATTGATTGAGATTTGCTGATAATTCCTCAAAGTTTACCATTGCTAGGATTCGTGATATTGTATCATGCGATGGTATTTTCTCAATCCCAAGTTTTTCTTTGAAATATTCTTCATTTAGCTTTGCATAAAAAGCTATTTCACTTGCTTCACTATAGCCTGCAAGTACGCCGTATATACATATTAATAATAAATGTGAAAAACTATATCTAACTCCTCTTGCTGAACGTGGATCTTCTATTCTATCTAATATCATGACTAATTCTCCGTCTAATTCAACATTCTTATCGTACATCTGCTTCTCCAATTCCTATTTTTTCCAATAAATTTTTTTGAGCTATACTAAGTTCACTTTGAAATATTCTATTTCCCATTCTTATATTACATATATACTTCAATCCCTCTAAATCTTCTAATTCATATTCACAAAGTTTACTGATAGTTGTAATCTGATTTGGTATTCCTATATGAAATTTTTCCACTAATTCATCAATGGTATATATTTTGGAATTTTCATCGTTTAAGTAAGAGTTATTTGATAAAAAAACTATCATACTGCGGTATATATTTCTCCTTTCACACATTGCTTCTTTTCGTCTACTTATATACTCCTCTTCAAATTTGAGAAGAAAATTTGTAAAACCACACTCTCTAACAATTACATTTTGAGTATCAACCACAGCTCTCTTAAGTTCATGGAATCCCGTTTCATCAATTTTTCCAGCTAAACCCTTTATTACTTGTACTGGATAACTTTTGTCAGGCACTCTTTTAGATGTTGCATAATACGCATAGTAAACATCATTCACCCTTTTAACAATTGTGCCTTTTGGTTTGAATTTTTTAATATAGTCTGGATATTTCATAATTATATATTATCATTATATACAATACTTTTCAAGTTAAAAATAAAAAAGAGTAAGAAAATGAATGAATTTCCGTACTCTTTTTCTTCATTTGTGACTTTGCAATTGCCCTATATACTTTATTTAAGATAGCGTTACATTTCATGACTACACCACAAAATATAATCATCTTCCCTGCAAAATACTATAAACCACCTACGATTTATGATTTTTTTCCAAAATAACATAAATCGTAGCATGGCATAGCATAATTCTTTATTTTAATTCAACCAATTTATTCAAATGGATACACAACGCCCCATTCTGCACGTAAAGTATCCATCACTTCCATAACTGTAATGATTTCATCATGTGGCATCTGCGAACATTCTAACTGACCAGCTTTTAATGCCTCCATACAAGCGCGTACTTCATACTCAAATCCTGTAATTTGCTCTGGTATTTCCAATTCTTTTACTAGTTCTCCATTAATATCAAAAACTTTAAGGGCTTCGCAATTATTAATATTCTCTATTTCAATATATCCTTTGTCACCATGGATGATACCTCTACGATCAGTTTTTTCCC
>JAWXVD010000281.1:0-2502 GCA_044425705.1 Eubacteriales bacterium
TATGCAATGGGGTATTAGATATGAGGCATATAGTGCTCCAGTTTGGGTTGCAACCCTATATGGCATACCATATTTAATTGCAATCGCAGTATGCTTAGTGGTTGCATTTGTTACAAATAGCAAAGCTAACATTACGAATGAACACACAACTTGAGATTATGAGCATAATCTTTACATGTGAAATATGAGAATTAAAAATTTAATGGTAAAAAGAATCATAGATAATTTAAAAATCATAAGAAATATTGATTACAATACGAAAATAGCATATACTAATAGTGAGCAAAAGCTCAATTTTTAGTGCGTTGCTACTATGAGTGCAAACTTTTAATTTAAGTGCTTCACGACTTTGACTGTGAACCTTTAATTTAAGTGCTTCGCTACTTAAAATGCGAATGATAATTTGGGGCTGTCGGGAAATAGGACAGTCTGACTAAAGAGAGGTATCAAAGCTCGACACGAGTTTTGATACCTCTCTCTTCTTTTTATATTAGCAATACTATTCTAATGTAAATAGTTCTTCAATGGTGGTGTTTAATTCCCTAGCTAATTTCATGGCTAGCTCTAGGGTTGGATTATATCGGTTGTTCTCTATGGCAATAATAGTTTGCCGCGATACCCCTAATTGTTGCGCCAGATCTTCTTGGCGCATATTTCTGTTCTTGCGTAATTCCTTAATATTATTCTTCATGGCTATACACTTGATAGGATAAGGAATGAACCAAAGGCTATTATCATACCAATAATTAATAGAAGAAGTAGCACCAGACCCCATTGTCGGTTTTCTTTCAGGTAATCGGAATCATCTTTTACTGTGCGCTTCATAAGAATAACTTGTGAGATATTCAAAATCCACGTTGTTGAAAGGAGTAAAAAGAAGGGAAGAATGTTTAATTTCGCTTCATATGTATAAGTCTTGTAGAATTCATACATATTCCATATGAAAAGCGTAGCAGTAACATATGTAAGAGCTATTCGCTGGGCTTTAAGGGCAATGCTGGTCTCCATTTCATCCATTCGATGAACACCGAGTTTATTGAAAAATGATTTCATTGTGTACCTCCTTAAATGTTAAATGTTCTTTACATTTTCAGTATACAGTCTGACAATGCAAATGTCAAGAGTTCTTTACATTTAAGACTTCATCTACTACAATAGCTGTGAATCCATCCTCTCTCTTTTCCACAATCTCCACAGTCATTTGTTCTGCTTGGCTTAAGGTATAACCTTGTGGGGCTGTAGGGAAATAGGGCAATCTAACTAGAAAAAGGTATAAATTTATATTTTTATGGGAAGAGTTGAAATCAGAATCCCATGAAAACATCGAAAGCGAGTCAGGAATCATAAATAGACAAATACGTTCGATACAAACAGAGGGGCATTTCGGAGATTTAATTTTCGGTCATCTGAAAAAGTATATAAAGAATTCTTACTTTATGCTATCGGACGAAATATGAATAAATATGATAGATTTTTAAGTGGAGCTATTAAGAAATTCGAAGGAAATCTTGATAACCAAGCAGCTTAATTAAGGATGTACTGTAGAAGAACAGAATCTTTATTAATTGCGCTCTAAAATAATAAGACCAACAACAGAAAAGCAATAAAACACCTAGTATCAATCTTCGAATTTTTATAATTCGCTGATAAATACTAGGTGTTTTGTATTAAGGGAGGAAATTGGCTAAATTAGCCTATTTCCCGACTGCCCCTTTTTTGGAGGGATAGATGGATTTTTATAGGATAAATGAGGATGTGCAGGTTTCTTCAAGAGTATGAAATAGAAGTTAGAGGATTCTCTAAAGTACCTAATATACGTTATGAAGATAGAAATAAATTTGTATTTGGTGCAGTCTTAAATATTAATGGGATATTATACTATGTTGCATTATCATCTTTTAAGAAGAAGCAAGAAGCTAATATCTTGATAAAAGTAGAAGGTGATGCGCAGGCAGTAAAGGGATCATTACGATTTAACTATATGATACCAGTTCCGTCAGAATGCCTTGAACATTTGGTGATCAAGGATATTGAGGACGAAAAGTATAAAATGCTTTTGAATAAAGAATATAGATTTTGTATAGAGAATGAAGAACGGATAAAGAAGAAAGCAAATAAGATTTATAACATGGTTATAACGAATAGAAAGCCTTTATTAACAGAAAATAGCTGTGCATTTAAAGTGTTAGAAAAAGCATGTAGAGAGTACATAAACCAAACGAGGTAGATTGATATAATCCAATATAGGAAGTGTTGTGATGATTCTATTTTGATTCTAAAAACTTTCAAAACCTTATATTTATGGTGAAATCCATATAATAGAAATACATAAATACCTAGTGAAATAATATCAATTAGTTGAATATAGTAACCCACCGAAACGTGAAGGTGGGGATGCTGTTATAATAAGGTTAAGTTAGAAATAACCCAGTAAATACAAGGGATATCGCTAATTTAGTCCTACAAAAAAATGCTGATTTTGATCGGAATTTTGGTTGGGAC
>JAWXVD010000282.1:0-2492 GCA_044425705.1 Eubacteriales bacterium
TGAATTTTGAGGAATTTTATTCAGTTGAGTTGTTTGATATGATGAAAGAGGATATGGATTATACAAGTGAAAATGCAGTAGCGTATGGAATTCATCCAGCCGTATTACATTATAATGGGATTACAACATTAGATGGCTATTTAGGATTATATACACAAGAATATAAAGAAGAATTTAGAAAAATTATTGCACCAGCCTTAGAGCAGTCAGAAGAGTTTCGATTATATTTTGATGATTGGGGTGCTAGAGCGTATATCTATTCTGGAGCTGGAGAGAATACTTATAATCCACTGAGAAATTTAGATGTGGGAGATACAAACTTATATATTGATGTGGATGCATTTACAAATTTGGGAGGAACATACATCTTCTCTAGAATTGAATTAAGCAATGCTACAGACTTAGGGTTAGAACTTGTAAAAGCATATGAAAATAGAGAGGTATCACCATATATCATTTATGTTTATCAAGTCAAATAATAGTTAAATACACAAGAAGGGGACGTTAATAAAATGCCAATTAAGATTAATAATTTTATGGGAAGATTTGGGTGGAATGCTAGAAAATATTTTCCTATGTTAGCCAGTGAAGGATATTTGAAATTTCAATTTTTAACAAGAGGAAAATCGCAAGAAGATTATATTACTTATTTTTTGGAAAGTGAGACGGTGCCTCATCCAAATGTAGTAAATTTAGAAACAATTAATAGATGCAATAGCACCTGTGAATTTTGTACAGCTAACAAAAATGCCGAAAAAAGACCGTATAAAAGAATGGAAGATGCACTTTTCTATAATATTATAGATCAACTTCGTGATTGGAATTATAAAGGTCATCTTACCATGTATGGAAATAATGAACCCTGGTTAGACACACGTATTGTGGAGTTTCATAAATATGCCAGAGAGCAATTACCAGAATGTTATATTTTCATGTCGACCAACGGATTATTATTAGATGTAGATAAGGTGAAAGCGATTATACCTTATGTAGATCAATTGATTATCAATAATTATTGCTTAGATATGAAATTACATGACAATTTGAAAATTATTTATGATTATGTGAAAGCAAATCCAGATGAGTTTAAAAATGTTGATATATTGATTCAGATGCGTTATCTAAAGGAAGTATTAACTAATCGTGCAGGCAGTGCGCCAAATAAAGCAGCAACAGAAAAGGTTATTAAAGAAACATGCTTGATGCCATATACCGATATGTGGATTATGCCAAATGGAAAATTAGGTATCTGTTGTTGTGACAACTTTGAGGTCACTAATTTAGCAGATTTAGATGAGATGTCTATTGCTGATGGTTGGAATAGTAAGAAATACCAAGAATTAAGACAAGCAATCAAAAAAGGTAGACAAAACTATGATTTTTGCAAACATTGCGATTTTATTGATGCAGGTCTGCGTATGAACATTGTAAATGATATTTTAAAGAAGCATAAAAAATGATCAAGTTTCTTTTGTTAAGAAATAAATAATGATGCAGAGTGCATCTATTTGGAAATGGATTGAAAAACAAAAAGAATCACCAGAAAGCTATAGTAGCCACTGGTGATTCTTTTTATTTTTCATGGTATTCTTTTTCCGTATTTACATTCCATACATTTGAAGAATCTGGGTTCCCAGATAAAATATTATTCACTGCTTCAAATGCAGTGCACATAGAGTGGTCTATGTTATTGTAACGGTGTTGTCCATTGCGTCCGATACAATATAAATTATCGATAGTTTTAATATAGTCAACTAAAATATCAATTTCACTATAAGTATCAAAATAAGCAGGATAAGCTTTTTTTACACGTTCTACATGCCAATCCATGACCTCGGATTTTGATTTTATGAAGCCTAATTCAATCATTTCAGCAATGGCAAACTCTGCAAAATTTTCATCTGCCATAGTCCAATATAAATCACCTTCTGCCACAAAATATTCTAGTCCAACCCAGACAGTATTTTCTAAATCTTTTACCATATAAGGTGACCAGTTATTATAAATTTGTAGACGACCTAATTCAACACTAGGGTGATGAATGTAAATCCAGCAATCAGGTATGATATTGCTGATGGTAGGCGTTTTTGTTTTATTTTCCATGCATAATTTAGGAACTAAGACCCCTAAGGTCATATAATCACGGTATGGTAAACCAGCAGCAATAGTAGCAGGTTTTTCTGGTACATCATTCATACCAACCATTAAATCTTTCATTGGCATAGAAGAAATAAAGATATCACCCTCCATAGTATATTCTTGACCATCTTTTTCGTAAGAAAGAGAAATCAACTTGTTGTTCTTGTCTTTATGAAATTTTATTACTTTTGCATTTGTGAAAATGGTACCGCCTAATTTCGTAAATTCCTCAGCAGTTACTTCCCATAATTGTCCAGGACCTAGCTTGGGATAAGTAAAAGATTCAATTAATGAAGTTTCCACAATATGGTTCTTTTTTGGAAAAATTTTATACCAAATATCTTTTAAAATTG
>JAWXVD010000088.1:0-13678 GCA_044425705.1 Eubacteriales bacterium
TAAAAACTTCTAACAACTCTAATGTTTCACTGCTGATAATTTCAGGTGTGGCATATTCCAATCCGCCCTGTTGAATTCCTACATCTACAATATTCGATGTATATTCTGGTAATGATAAGTCACAATACGCTTGCAACATCAATAATGCTACAATAATCACCACAGAACCTTTCACTTGACTTAAATACTTCAAAATTTTTAACATCTATGCCTCCACTATAAATTATTTTTGTAACTATTCAGCCATAGACTGAATGCTACGTATTAATATACACAATTCAAACACCTTATATTATACAACCAGCATTTCATTCTTTACTTTACGCTTACTACACTCTTTCGTCTACACATTTTATATAATTTTCTTAAATTTTTCGTACTTTTTTTCTTTGTCAATTATTACAACGTAATATAAGCTATTACTTTTATGACTATATTGTAAAAAGTAATCATAAAGTCACAAATTTATATACTCATCACCATAAATGACTGTTCTATCATATCTATTTTGTCACATTTGCATCAAAATTATATTCCTTTATTTATTTTGTTATATTTTTAACAAAATATGCGCCTTAAAATTGTATAAATTTAGCAACAATTCATAAATCTCTTGAAATTTATCACAATTACATGTTAGAATATAAGCATAATAGACCTGTTACATACTGGATTTAATAAAGGAGATGCTGCCATGTATAAAATGAACCCCAATTACCTGCTTGGTATTGAATTTCTTGATATTCAACACCAAAAATTATTCGAACTAATGGAAAAAGTACAAATTCTTTTAAAAGACCAAAATATGCTATATAAATACGAGGAAATCCATACAATTCTTCATGGTCTTGTGGATTATTCAAACATCCATTTCAAACAAGAAGTAGCCTATATGGAGAGTATCGATTATCCACGCTTAGAATTACACATAGAAGCCCACAAAGGTTTCCAAGATAAACTAAGCGATATTATTGTAAAATACACAAATATTTCTCTTATTACACAAGATGAAATCATTATGGATTTAATGGAATATTTGACAGTATGGCTACAAAATCATATTTTAGATTGCGATCGTAAAATTGCTAATTTTATTAATACCGGAGAAGCTATTTAGCTTTTCCGGTATTTTTTTATCACTCCAATCATAATCACAATTCCTGTCAATAACGAGATCATCTCTGCGATACGCCATCTTAATGGTGCTTGATATGCTACTTCTATGGTTCCTTCATAACCTGCCTCTATAGAAACAGCAATACAAGTATTTTCACCTTCCACTATTTCTAAGTTTTCACCTGTTAAAACATCCCGAGCTTGATAATTTTGATAGTATAATATAGGAAGTGTAATCATTCCTTCTTCATCACTTGTATTAACAACAGTAATTTCTGTTTTTCCATTTATTTTTTTATAGCTATCAACTATAATATTATCATTTTCTATTACGTAGCTACAAGTCATTAACTTAGAGTAATCTGTTTCTTGCAATAAATACTCAAATCCGCCACCGATACCTCCATCCAATATGGTATTCTTATCTTGCAAATCAGCTGCTTGCACTATTTCCATTTCATTGATTAACGTATCATAAAAAGATGTCGTTGTAACAAGACTACTTGCTATGATGAAAATACCCGCTATCTTATAATATTGCAGTTTCTTCTCTTTTATCACTTGTAAAATAAAAACAATAGCCGCTACCAACAAAATACTAGCTATGGATAAATATCGCCATGGGAATTGTATTTTTCCCATCCAATTCGCTACTTCATATCCAAATAAATCTTCCATCCCATCCCAAGGAAATATTTGCATAGAAAACAAAATAGCTACACCTGATAAACCCGCCAACAATAAGGATGTTTTATATGATAATGAATCTTTTAAATTCCATTCCATTCTATGAATGCAACAATATAAAATACATACAATCCCAATTGCAAAGGAAAATCCAAGCGTATAGGCTGCTTCTCCTTGTATCGCATTTACATTAGTCCCTACTACTCCTGATACCAACAAACTAAACAGCTGTACAAGATAGGTCCCTTGTCCTTGAATTTTTTGCACAACCCAATGCATTACTTTAATATCATTGGTCATCATGGATTCTAAAAAAGGAAACACAAACCAAGCAGTTAACAAAATTGTTATACCTGTTGCTTTTAGCAAGGCAAGCAATCTCGGTATATACAAAGTTTTACGTATTGTAATAACACAAAATAGTATTAAGAAAAGTACAACCATCTGTGTTGTTAAAATATGAGATAAAATCAAACCACTCATACCCAACGCTAACAAAATCCAGTCTTTCCATATGATTTCCTTCTTACTATAAAGAGCATACATTCCTGCAACTACCAAAGGTAAAAATACCATTGCAGTATATTCACCTACAGCCGCTCGCACATAAATATTTACTAAACGATATGCTGCAAAG
The DNA here is from genome assembly GCA_044425705.1 of Eubacteriales bacterium. Classification (GTDB taxonomy): domain Bacteria; phylum Bacillota; class Clostridia; order Lachnospirales; family Lachnospiraceae; genus JAWXVD01. The sequence goes on from JAWXVD010000088.1 coordinate 2,441, forward strand.
GTATAAAGGCTGGTACCAATAATACTTATAGTACGGTCTTTCGTCATAAGTTTAAAACTATAGTAAGCACACAAAACTGTAGCTAAATTGATAAATACCACATAGATTTGATAACATACCCTCAGCGGCACCATACAAGAATACAGAAAAGCTGGCAAATATAAAAATAAATCACAATAAAATAATGAACTAATATACCCATAACCATTTGCTAAATCAGTTCCTATCCGTACAGGAAATTGTCCATACTCCACTTCGGTGGATAAAGATACAATCCTCATCAAATGATAGTTGATGTCATCTCCATCATATAAAAAATTACTAAACAGAGGTAAACTAGCTAAGGAAATGCCTAGAATCAATAAAAGTATCATTTTAGTCTTTTCAATTGAATTATCTTGATATCGAATGAATAGACGATATATCACATGCACTGCCAATAATATTAGTAACGATACCAACAATTGCACATAGCGATAAGTTACGGATTCTGCAATCGTAATATTCTCAATAGAAAGTGTCCCCTGCCCATAATAAGTAATTCGCATAAAAACATCATCCACAGAGACTGGACTTTGAATCCACAGCCGTCCATCTAATACACTTCTAGCATCTGTTAATAACAACTCTTCTACCAAGATTGCCGATTGATTCTCTCCCGAATAAAAATCAATAGTACCTGAATTACTCTCTATACTCCCTACTTCACTTCTTGCAGACTCATAAACAACGGAAACATAATAAGCTCCTGCTGGCAAATCAAACGTTGGTGAATTTACATAAATTAAATTTGATGAATTATCCTCTAATAGTAAGTCATTCTCTTCTGTTAGGCTCATTACATTATTTTCATTATTTTCAAAAATTTCACTTGTCGTAATATTTATTTCCACAGGATCTGAAAACAACCTTACATTCCATAAAACAAGAAATGCTATTTGTGCCGCTATTAATGCTATTGTTTTTAATTTCATTTTCTATAGCTTCCTTTACACTTTATTCCAATAAATTATTTCTACCCACAATAGCACTTATTTGTTCATCTGTAAATGCAAACAAAACATTATTCACATAATACTCACAGAAAATATTGTCTTTCTATCATTGTTTCATTTTAATACCTATACCTTTCTCATAGTCTGGCAACTTTGGATCGTAAGGTACAAATTGCCGTGTGAAAAATCTTATTTTTCACACTAATTTCAAGGAAATTTATAAAAAAACACTTCTAATGCCTATCATTATTGAGGCATTGGAAGTGTTTTTTTAAGTGATAAATTATTATATCCCAATATTACGGTTTTATAGGATATTTAGCTCCTACATCCTTAGACCATTCATGTAATAGCGCTTTAAGTTCCTTAACTTTTTCAGGCATTTTCTCTGATAAATTTATTTGTTCTGAAATATCTGTTTCTACATTATATAATTCTATATGATAGTCATTGAAAAATTCAATTAATTTGTATTCTCCCAACCTTACAGCTGCACCTGGTTTTCCACCTTGATTTCCATAATGTGGATAATGCCAAAATGCAGCTTTTCTATTCTCTTGAATTTCACCATATAAAGTCGGTAGAAAACTTACGCCATCAAGCTGAATTTCTGCATCTGGTGATACTCCAGCAGCATCTAAGAAACTACAAAAAATATCAGGTGTTGTTATCACTCTGTGTGAGTATGTACTGGATTGAATTTTATCTTTCCACACAGCAAACATAGGTACTCGAAGCCCTCCCTCATTGGTCCAACCTTTTCCCTCTCTTGCAGGAAGATTACAAGTCGGTGAACTTTCCGCTGTTGACAAACCACCATTATCACTACAAAAAATAATAAATGTATTATCAAAAATACCTTCCTCTTTTAATGTATTAACCAGTCTACCGATATTTTCATCTAAGTTATAAATTAATGCGGCATATTCAGGATTAGACTGGAACATTCTACGTTCAACATGACATCTTTCTTTTTGAATAAAACTAAATTTTTCACCACATACTATTGGATTGACCTTATCCAAATTCAATTTTTTTGCTTTTTCAGTAAAATATTCAACATCTTTTATCTTGCCTTGAATTGGTGTATGAACTGCATATTCCCACAAATTTAAATAGAACGATTTATTGGTTCTATTTTTAATTAATCTTATCGCTTCATCTGTAATTCTATCAGTTAAAAATTCACCATCTGGTCCTTCTGGTAAATAATCTAATCCATAAGGGCTAAAGTATCCTTGGTAAGGGTGTCCATGGAACGAACCTGCTACGTTAACATCAAAGCCAAAATCCTGAGGATGATGACCCTTTTCACCCAAATGCCATTTACCAACATGCCATGTATCATAATTACTAGCCTTTAGATATTGTGCTATTGTTTTTTCTGAATGTGGTAACTGTTTTAAATAAGGGGCATCAATAAGTTCACCCTTACAGGGATGATATTTGCCATGATGGTCAATCCAATCAGTTATCCCAACTCTCGCGGGATTACGCCCTGTCATGGCACTTGCACGACTTGGAGAACAAACAGGGCATGAGGCATATGCATTATCAAAAGTCATACCTTCTCGACATAACGCATCAATATTAGGTGTTTCATAAAAATCACTTCCACTACACCCTAAATCACGCCATCCCATATCATCCATAAAAATAAAAATCATATTAGGTTTGTTTACATTCATAAAAACCTCCTAACTAAATGATAAACTCACTCCACAACCCGATACAAATACCCATTTCCCTTTTTCCCAACTCTTTCAACCAACTCCAAGTAATGCATCACATTCATCACCTGACTTGACAATTCTTTCTTGATATGTACTTCTTTGGCAAAATCTTTTACTGTAAATGGCTCTTTCATCCCATAGGGAAGTAACTGCAAATAATCCTGCACACATGTAATATCGATTTCTTCTATCAATTCCATGGGAATACGGTCAAATCTTCTACTGCCTCGTTTTTTATCCTTGCTCCATCCATTTAACAATCGATACTCTTCCATATCCATAATCATGATTTTAAAGCGAATATGTTCATGCTTTAAATATGATTTAATGCTATATAATTCCTTAAATATAAAAAACTCATTTCCTTTTACAGGTGATTTCCTTCTATTGGTAAATTCTCCTGTCTCTTCATCAATCCAAATCACCCACTTATTCCTAGGGATGGGATATACAATGGTAACAGGATATAAAGGAAGAAAGCTATCTAATTTCTTCTTCATCACATAAAATGATCTAGTTTGAATTTCTAGGATTTCTTCTCCTGTAAAAATATCAGCCACTTTATTTTGAATTTTGATTTCATGCTTTGTTTCATCGCCTTCACAATAATGTTTTAAAATGGCGTGAACTGTTTTTTCTGATAAGGTTCCTATTCCATTTCTTTCACGAGTATGATTTATGATTTTGTGTCTCGCTACATTAAATTTTTCTATATCCACTTTTATTAAAACCTTCTAGTCATTGCTACTATTATTGAACTTTACTTTATTCTCACTTATCCCCAATACATTCTATTTTTATAAAAGTTATAAACAAAATACTACATCTATAATTTAATAAAATGCAATATTCATATCCACACCACCTTTGATACCATCCACAGTACCACTAGCAGTATATTGCCAAATCTGGAATTCATACGGGAAACGAAGTGGGAATTTATAATAAGCAAACCATTTTCCATATCCTTCTAACTCTTCTATATTCATTAATACTAAAAAACTCTTTAAGTTTCCATAAATCATAGTCTCATATCCTGCTTCTTCAATTCTATCACAAAAAGCAAGCACAATTTCTGTTCTTTCGTCAGCATCGATCTGTCTACTTCTAGCATCTTCTGATGCTGATTCTTCTACATCAATCACCACTGGGAGAGTTAATTCGTAATCACCTAGATTTTCTATTACAAAATCTGCTTCTTCAATGGCTTCTTCTACAGTAATAGCCTCGGTGTAAAAATATACTCCAACATCAAGTCCTTCTTCCGTAGCACCTTCTATATTAGCCTCATATGTTTCATCAACTACTAATTTCCCAGTTTCATTCCCGCGATATCCTAAACGAATGATTGTAAAATCTACACCATCATTTGCCACCTTATCCCACTCAATATTTCCTTGAAATTTAGATACATCAATACCCTTACGTGAAGTTACTTCTTCATTTTCAAGATATGTAATCTCTCCAGTTTCTTCATCTTTTTCAAGATTTTCAACAATATAATCATTTTGATTTAAAGATTCATCAATAGGAATAAATAAATATGCTCCCTCATGTCCCACTATGAGATCATCTGGAAAACAATTTTCTAATAATGTAAGGGTTGTATTTCCATCCTCCATTTGCGTTTTAATAGATTCTAAGAGAGTATTTACTTTTTCATCTTCTTTCGCTTCTTGCTCTTTTATGGCTTCTTCCATTTCATACGCCAATTCTTGTTCTTGCACTTCCAATGTAACCACTGCCGTACTTAATGCCGTCATTTCATTTTGCTGTGTAATAACTATATTAATTAGTACTCCCAATACAGCAACAATTATAATGCTTACAATACTAATTAAAATAATACCTACCTTCTTACTTCCACCTTTGTACTTTTTCATATTTATTTTTCACACTTCTTCCTAATTAGATTTTCCTTGCTTCAGTATAACATAACTACATACAAAAAACATGCCATTTATAATAATATAAACTGGCATGTTTTGTAATTTGTTACTAACTGTTTAAAGACCTTGTTAATAGTTATATAATATATCTCACTGTTTGCATACTATTTTTTAAATACTGTTTTTGGCTGTTTACAAATTGGACAAACAAAATCATCTGGCAATTCCTCAAAAGGAATTTCTCCATCATATTGATATCCACAGATACTACATTTATAAACTTCTTTATCCACATTTGTCTCTTCCTCTGGTATATAAGTTGGTGCATTTTTAGGGCTTGTCCCTTTAACAACTTTATGATAATAAGCATAAGTCATGGCATCATCTGATCCAATCACATCCCCATCTACCATCTCTCCAATAAAAATAGTATGTGTTGATGTTTCTGCTTTATCAACAACTTTGAATACCATATATCCACAAGAATCTGTGATAATTGGTAATTCTGATTTTACTTCATAAGATATTCCATCAAATTTATTTACTTCTTTTCCACTTTGAAATCCAAAACGTCCAATCAAAGACGAATCACTTTGTTCTGAAAGAATCGAAATAGCAAATTTTCCAGATTTTTCAATACAACTATTTGTATAATTATCATGGTTCATGCTTAGCGCTACTGTTACTGGTGAGGATGTAATTTGCATGGCACTATTGGCGATACAGCCTGTAGGTCTATCTCCATCTAGTGTTGAAATCACATAAACTCCATAAGTTAAATTTCTCAATACATTAGAATTCATATCAATAACCATCCTTTTCTCAAAACTTGAAAACTGATAAACCTTTTACTTTTGGAAAATTTTTGCTCCTAAATTTTTATTCACAAACTGCAATCACTTCCACTTCTACCAATACTTGTTTTGGTAATTCTTTTACCGCTACACAAGAACGTGCTGGTTTGCTAGTAAAATATTTTTCGTAAACACCATTGAATGGTACAAAATTTCCCATATCTGATAAAAAACAAGTTGTTTTAACTGCTTGATCAAAAGAAGAGCCTGCTTCTTCTAAAATAGCTGCTATATTTTTCATTACTTGCTCTGCTTGTTCTTCAATTGTTGTTCCTACGATTGCTCCTGTCTCTGGATCTGCTGGAATTTGTCCTGAAGAATAAAGAACTCCATTTATCACTTTGCCTTGTGAATAAGGTCCGATTGCTGCTGGTGCTTTTTTTGTATCTATTGTCTTAATCATTTTGATTCCTCCTATTATTTGATAGTCTTATTCTATAACGTAAAATTTATACAGTCAATTACAATTTTGCAATTGTTCAAAGTAAAAGAAAGTGCTACTATAGAAGGAGCGGATTCTTTTTTACAATTTGTAATCACAAAACTATATATAGACCATCACTAGATGATAGAATGGAGCGTTCCATGAATAATACAGTAAATTTAATAGACGGGGATATTAAAAAAAGTTTGATCAGATTTGCTTTTCCTATGTTTGTTGGTCAGTTATTTCAACAACTTTACAACTTGGCTGATGCCGTCGTTGTTGGAAATTTTGTCGGTGAAAATGCCCTTGCTGCTGTAACCAATACAGGTCCTCTCGTATTTTTAATGGTTGGCTTTTTTTCTGGTCTATTTACTGGTGCAAGCGTAGTCATTTCTCGATTTGTAGGTGAAAATAACCCTGCTAAAATAAAACGTGCTATTCACACATCTGTATCCTTTGGCCTACTAGGTGGACTAGCACTAACTATTGTTGGTGTGTTAACGACACCTTTTATTTTGCAATTAATGGGAACACCAGATTCTGTTTTTTTAGATTCTGCAACTTATATTCGAACTTACTTTATGGGTATTATTTTTGTGGTCATGTATAATACTGCTTGTGGTATCTTCCAAGCAATCGGTGATAGTAAGCGACCACTGTATTATTTAATTACCTCTTCTATTATCAATATCATTTTAGATATTATACTTGTTGGTCTTTTAGGGATGGGCGTACAAGGTGCAGCTCTTGCTACTGTGATTTCACAGGCTATTAGCACAATCTTAGCTTTTGTTAGATTGTCTAAGTTAGATTCTGTATTTGCCGTTAATTTAAAAGAAATTTGTCTTGATCGACCTATTTTACGCCTAATTCTTAGTATTGGACTACCCTCTGGTGTACAAAATTCTGTTATCGCTTTTGCAAATATCGTAGTGCAATCTAGTGTCAATTCTTTTGGTGCTGCCGCAATGGCTGGAAATGGTTCTTATGTGAAAATAGAAGGATTTGTTTTTATTCCTGTAACTGCTTTTTCTACAGCTCTTACCATTTTTGTAAGTCAAAATATCGGTGCTAATAAATTAGACCGTGTACGAAAAGGTGCTAAATTTGGTTTATTATTTTCTTGTGGTATTGCAGAGACCATCGGTATCATTTTATTCTTTTTTGGTCCCACCTTTATCGGAATTTTCAGTAGCAGCCCCGATGTCATTTTAGTAGGAACACAAAGAGCCATGATATCTTCATTATTTTACTTCCTGCTTTCTTACTCTCATTGTATCGCTGGAATTATGCGTGGTGCAGGTTTATCTAAGGTTCCTATGGTTGTCATGCTAGCATGTTGGTGTGTGATTCGCGTTTCCTATATTCAACTTGTAAATCACTTTATCCACGACATAAACTTTGTATTTATGGCATATCCTATTACTTGGTTACTTAGCTCTATTGCTTTTTTCATCTATTACAAGAAATCTAACTGGTTAACTGCACATATAAATTAACCTTTATTACACCATCTTACAAAATCTCTACACCTCTATGTTCCACTGATGTAGAAAAGACAATTAATGTCTTCGTTCTACCAAATTTTTGTAATATTCCTATAAAATGGTCAAGCTCAATCGTTGTTTCAAAAAATACCTCTAACAACATAGAGTATTCACCTGTTACACAATTACATTCTACTACATTTTCACAAGTCTCAATAAATGGATAAAATGTTTTCTTTTCTTTTGGATTCACCTCTAGACAGATAAATGCCTTCGTATATAGACCCACCGCATGTGGACTAACTACTGCTTGATATCCTAGTATATAATTTCCCTGCTCTAATTTTTCTACTCTTGTGGATACCGCTGGTGATGATAGATTTACTTCTTTTGCAATTTCTTTGATACTTTTTCTACCATTTTTTTGTAAAATGTTTAAAATTTGAATATCTATTTCATCTAACTCTCGAGCTTTCATGATTTCTCCTCTTCCTACATCGTTTTCCCTAAAAATCATACTAACTTTCTTGATATTCTATCATAAAGAACTTATTTCTACAATTCTTATATTTTTCAATATTCTTTTTTACATTATTTTATTAATCAAATACATACTTTTTTTAATTATATTTTTTCATTATACTTAATTTATTTAATTATTTCGTAATTATTTATAATTGTTGACTTTATTTCTCAATTATTCTACTATAAGCCCAACAAAAAATACGACTTAGAAAGGTAACTTGAAATGAATAAAATTTATGATCCCTATGAAAATGTAATTGATGTAATGGAAGAAGCAATGAGAATAGGAAATATTAGCAAAGATATGTTTGAAATTCTTAAAAATCCACAACGGGAAACAAAAGTTTATCTTCCTGTGGAAATGGACGATGGAGAGGTGAAAGTTTTTGAAGGATATCGTGTACAGCATTCCAATATCCGTGGACCTTTTAAAGGAGGTATTCGTTACCATGAAGATTGTTCTTTAAGTGAAGTAAAGGCCTTAGCTACCTGGATGTCTTTAAAATGTGCAGTTGCAAATATTCCTTACGGTGGTGCGAAAGGAGCTATAAAAGTAGATCCAAAAACACTTTCTAAAGGAGAGCTTAGACGACTAACTAGAAGATATACTTTTGCGATTGCTCCAATTATCGGTGCTGATACTGATATACCTGCACCAGATGTTAACACTAACGCACAAACCATGGCATGGATTTTAGATACTTATAGTCAATTAAATGGAAAACCTTGCCCTGGTGTTGTAACAGGCAAACCGATTGAACTTGGCGGTTCTAGAGGCCGAAATTCTGCAACTGGTCGTGGTGTCGTTATCAGTTCACAATTATTATTAGAACGAGAAGGTAAATCTCTAGCAGGCACTACCGTTTCTATTCAAGGTATGGGGAATGTAGGTAGCAATGCCGCACGTATTTTTTATCACAGAGATGTGAAAGTTGTTGCTGTAAGTGATGTTTCTGGTGGACTGTATTGTGAAGATGGACTTCCCATTGATGACATTTCTGATTTTCTTGAAAAACCAAATTCTTTTTTGAAAGACTATAATGGTATTAACATAATACATATTTCAAATGCTCAAGTATTGACTTGTAAATGTGATATTTTAGTTCCTGCCGCATTAGAAAATCAAATCAATGATAAAAATGCTCATGAACTTCAATGTTCTTATATTATTGAGGCTGCAAATGGACCAACTACAGAAGAAGCTGATCTTATTTTAGCAAAGCATAACATCTCTCTTGTTCCCGATATTTTTGCAAATAGCGGTGGTGTTATTGTTTCTTATTTTGAATGGGTACAAAATATCCAAGAATTAACTTGGGAACGTGATCAAGTTAATACAATGCTCAGAAATATTATGAAGAAAGCTTTTGATGAAATTCTTGAAGTGACTACAGAATGTAACTGTTCATTACGAATGGGTGCTTATATTGTAGCTCTACGTAAACTGGTTTACGCAGAAGAAATCAAAGGAATTTTTCCTTAAATTGATTTCCTTCCTGCTGTTTTTTATATGTATCTTTTATAACCTTTTTTACAAATATTTTCACCTTTTTTCTCATATTCCTATCATATTATTTTTATATGTGTTAGAATACTCCTCGTATCACTAAATCATACAAACTTTCGGAATTTAGTAAAACTAAATTCCGAAAGTTTTTTACCGAATGGAGGAATTTTATGTCTCAGTCAACATTTTCAGAAAATAAAATGGGAGTTATGCCCATTCCAAAACTATTAATAACCATTGCAACACCAATGGTTATTTCCATGCTAGTACAAGCATTATACAATATTGTAGACAGCATATTTGTTTCAAAATTAGGAGAAGATGCATTAACTGCAGTTTCCCTTACCTTTCCTATTCAAAATTTAATTATTGCAGTGGCGGTTGGTACTGCCGTTGCATTAAATGCTTTAATTTCTCGCTATCTAGGTGCAAATGAATTAGAGAAATGTAGCATGGTTGCGAAACACGGTATTTTATTAGCCTTTTTAAGTTATCTTGTATTTGCTATCATCGGTATCTTTGGTTCCCACATTTTCTTTGCTTCTCAAACAGATAATCAAACAATTGTAACCTATGGGACACAATATATGTCGATTATCTCTATTTTTTCCTTTGGTGTATTTTTTCAAATCACCTTTGAACGTTTCGTGCAATCTACAGGTAGAACTGTACTAAATATGATTATGCAAGGAACGGGAGCTATCATTAATATTATTCTCGATCCTATTCTCATTTTTGGACTGTTTGGATTTCCAAGATTTGAAGTCATGGGTGCTGCCCTAGCCACTATCATTGGGCAAATTTGTGCAGCTTTAATCGGTTTATTCTTTGTCCTTACCTACACAAAAGAAATTAACATCAATATGAAAGGTTTTAAACCAAACAAAGAAACTATCATTTCTATTTACCAAATTGGAGTTCCTGCTATTTTAATGCAATCAATCGGCTCTATCATGGTCTTTGGGATGAATGCTATTTTACTTATGTTTACAACAACAGCTACAGCCGTTTTCGGTATTTACTTCAAATTACAAAGTTTTATATTTATGCCAATCTTCGGTTTAACCAATGGATTAATTTCTATCGTGGCTTATAATTATGGTGCTAAAAATAAAAAACGAATTATGGAATCTTTCAAACTTTCCTGTATTATTTCCACTATCGTTATGATTATCGGTTCCGCAGTATTCTTTATTTTTCCAAGCCAATTGCTATCTATGTTCGATGCTTCTGAAGACATGATGCAAATTGGAACAAATGCACTTACCATTATTGCTTTCAGCTTCGCCTTTGCTGGATTTTCTATTATTTGTTCCGCTATGTTTCAAGCACTAGGCAATGCCGTTTATAGTTTAATCATTTCCGTTGCCAGACAATTAGTTGTGATGTTACCTGTTGCATATCTACTAGCTTCTCTAGGAGGATTAGATCTTGTATGGTATGCACTCCCAATTGCAGAAGTCGCTTGCTGCTTACTATGTGCTTTCCTTATGAAACGAATCTACAATCATACTGTTAAAAATTTGTAAGATATGTATCTTTTAACTTATGATTATACTATAACTATAAAAACTCAACTATTTTTTTAAATAGCTGAGTTTTTTATTTACAAAAGTTATTTTATGTAATATAATTAACTTGAAAGTTAATTACTCAAAAGTTAATTATAAATTTTATATTACTACAACTATTTTACTATTAGTGCTAACTTCCCATATTTTACCTACTCAACACATTCAATTCCAATTTAGCAATCTGAAGTGTTGAGTAATCATTAAAATACCTCTCTATCTACTTTCTAGAAATGCAAGGATTTCAGCA
>JAWXVD010000011.1:0-51673 GCA_044425705.1 Eubacteriales bacterium
CTTATGTTTTGAAGCAGTGGGACATATTGCTAGGGTCTATGTAAATGATAGGTTTGTTGGGGAACATTTTGGAGGATATACATCATTTTCTTTTGATATTGCACCTTATGTATCATTTGGTAGCGATAATTTCATCAGAGTAGAGGTGGATAGCAGAGAAACAAACAATTTGCCACCATTTGGAAATGTAATAGATTACATGACTTATGGAGGAATTTATAGAGAGGTGTATCTTTTAGTGAAACCTTCTCTTTATATAGAAGATGTTTTTGTGAAAACAAAGGATGTCATGGAAGATGAAAAATCCTTATCACTTCAAATTACATTGTCTGATGCAGTGAATGATGTAATAGTTATGTGCGAGTTACAAAAAGTAGGAGAAGACACATGGCGTTATCTTGGTCATAAATCGGTGACAGATGTTAGTGTTTTAGTTGAAACAAAAGTAACGGATGTGGAGTTATGGGAGATAGAGAATCCAAATTTGTATAATGTGAGAGTTTCTTTGTGGGGACAAGGTGAAAAGGAAACGATATCTACAAATTTATCTACTAAAAGTATCCGTTTTTCAAAACAAGAATTGCGTAAACAAGGCTATATATTACAAGACATTTATGAAACGAGAATAGGATTTCGTAGTTGTGAATTTAGAAAAGATGGATTTTACTTAAATGATAAAAAAACGAAACTTCTTGGATTGAATAGACATCAATCCTATCCTTATGTAGGATATGCGATGCCTAAAAGACCACAACAATTAGATGCAGATATTTTAAAATTTGAATTAGGATTACAGGCAGTGAGAACGTCTCATTATCCGCAATCACAGCATTTCATTGACAGATGTGATGAAATTGGGCTCTTGGTATTTACAGAAATTCCAGGATGGCAGTATATTGGAGATGAGGAATGGAAAGAGATTGCATGTGAATCGGTGAAAGAAATGGTTTTGCAATATCGCAATCACCCATCAATCGTGTTATGGGGCGTGCGAATTAATGAATCAATGGATGATGCTGCATTTTATGAAAAAACCAATGCCATGGCACACCAATTGGATGATACGAGACAAACAGGTGGTGTTAGATGTATTGCCAAAAGTGATTTGTTAGAAGATGTATATACTTTTAATGATTTTTCTCATATTGGAATCAATGAAGGCTTGCAAAAAAAGTCGGCTGTTACAAGTAAGGAAGAAAAGTCATATTTAGTTAGTGAATATAATGGTCATATGTTTCCCACAAAGGCATTTGATGATGAAGCACATAGATTATCACATGCAAAAAGACATGCCAATGTAGTGGAAACTTTTTATCAGCAAGAAGAGATTGCAGGGGCTTTCGGTTGGTGCATGTTCGATTACAATACTCATAAAGATTTTGGCAGCGGTGATAGGATTTGTTATCATGGAGTAATGACAATGTTTCGCAATCCTAAATTAGCAGCCAGTGTATATGCTAGTCAAGGCAGAACGAATCCAGTGCTGATACTCAGTTCTAGTATGGATATTGGAGAACACCCAGGAGGATACATTGGCCCAGTATATGCATTTACAAATGCAGATTTTGTAGCCTTGTATAAAAATAATCAATTTGTTAAAAACTTTTATCCAGATGTGAAAGCAAAAATGCCTCATAATCCCATTGTTATTGATGATTTTATCGGTGTTTTAATTGAAAAAGAAGGATATTCTAAGAAAAATCAAGAACGTATTAAGGAAGTGTTAACTGGGGTAGCAAAATATGGTCAAAATAATTTGCCAATACGCACCAAATTAAAAATGGTACTGGTTATGGTGCAAGAAAAATTGAAATTTGAAGATGGTATGCGTTTATTTTACGAATATGTAGGCAACTGGGGTGGGGAATCTACCAGTTATCGGTTTGATGGAATGAAAGATAATCAAGTAGTTTCTTCTATTATAAAAGAAGCAGTAAAGGAAATACAATTGGCAGTTTCTATTGATACTACAACGCTAGTAGAAGCAGATAGTTATGATGTGGCTACTGTTAGAATCAAAGCAGTAGATCAGAACAAGCAGCAATTGATGGTTTATCATGGAGTGATTACCTTGGAGGTAACAGGAGATATTGCTTTGATTGGTCCAAAGAGTGTGAGCATGACGGGTGGAAGTACTGGTACGTATATTAAATCACTAGGAAGAAGTGGCATGGGTAAACTGACCATTACAGCAGAACAGATGGAGCCTGTGGACATTCATGTTCAGGTTTGTCAAGCAGACGAAGGGTAAAAAAATAGTAGAGTCTATGCAGTAATGATAGACGTTAAGTATTTCACACAGATGAAGGGGGAAAATAAATATGAAATCAGGGATCAAAACAAAGATAGGCTATGGAATGGGTGCAGTGGGAAAAGATATGGTGTATGCACTAGTTTCTGGATTTCTCATGTATTACTTAAATACGGTATATGGTATCAGCTCTGTGTTTATCGGAGTATTGTTTATGGCAGCACGTGTTTTCGATGCATTTAATGACCCATTTATGGGTATTATTGTAGGAAAGACACGGAGTAAAATAGGAAAATTTAAACCTTGGTTATTGATTGGAACGATTACAAATGCTGTTGTATTATATGTCATGTTTGCTATACCAGAGGGACTAAATGAAAGTACCTTATTAATATATGTATCCATTAGTTACTTTTTGTGGGGAATTACCTATACCCTAATGGATATTCCTTATTGGTCTATGATTCCTAATATTTCAAAGCCAGGAAAAGACAGAGAAAATATGTCAGTGATTGCACGTAGTTGTGCAGGATTAGGATATGCATTGCCAACAGCCTTAACCATGACATTAGTAGGTGTGTTAGGACAGGGTGATGAAAAACAAGGATTTCAACTATTGGCGCTTATTGTAGCTGTGGTATTTGTTGTAGCAATTTTAGGCACTGTGTTTATGGTAAAGGAAACGGAAGAATCTAGCTTTAGTTCTCCTAGTGTAAAAGAGTTGTTAAAGGCTTTGATTGAAAATGATCAAGCATTGATTGTTGTTGTGGCTATTGTAATTTTTAATGCGTCTTTATATTTAACACAAAATTTGGCGTTATATTTTTTCCAATATGACATAGGAAATGTAGAACTTTTTGGTTTGTTTGGTACTGTGGGAGGAGCGGTACAGATTTTATCCATGTTACTATTGCCACCCCTTCGTAGTAAATTTTCGAAACAGAGCATTTTCTTAGGTGCCATTATAACGGCTATTACTGGATATGTGATGTTGTTTACCTTAGGGATGTTAGGAATTAGAAATATTGTTTGTCTATGTATTGCGGCAGCAGTAATTTTTGCGGGATTTGGATTGGCTACTGTATTAACTACAGTATTTTTAGCAGATACAGTAGATTATGGAGAGTGGAAAAGTGGGCAGAGAAATGAGAGTGTTATTTTTTCCTTACAAACATTTGTTGTAAAATTAGCATCAGCTATTTCTGTTCTCATTGCAGGTATCGGTTTAGATATCATAGGATTGGATGTAAATACAACAGAACAGACGGCTGCCACTTTATTAGGATTAAGATGTTTGATGATGCTGATACCGATTGCAGGATTAATCCTAGCAATTGTTATTTTTAGGAAAAGGTATACCCTAACTGATGAGAGATTAGAACAGATGATACAAGGAGAGAAGACCCCATTATGATAAGTAAAGATAAAAATATTTTTGTATTAAATACGGAGAACACTACCTATGTTTTTCGTGTGATGGAAAACGGATATTTAGAGCATTTATATTATGGCGATGTAGTAGATTTTAAAGGTCATTATCAGGGAATCATACCGAAAGTGTCTTTCCCTAACGGAAATCTTATCGTATATAGTGAAAATCATGGGAGTCTTGCATTGGAATTAACTGCCCAAGAATTGTCTACAAGAGGCAAAGGTGATGTGAGAGAACCGATGATTGATGTTACCTTCACAGATGGCAATAGAACATGTGATTTTGTCTATCAATCTTATGAAATCATAGAAAAGCTTCCCTTAGAAGATATGCCTAGTGCCTATGGAGAAAATATTGAAAGTCTCATGATTAGATTAAAAGATTTACGATATCAGTTAGTACTAGAATTAACATATTCTGTGTTTCCAGAAAGCAATGTGATTACCAGAAGTAGTAAGCTGATTAATGAAGGAAAAGAGCCAGTGATGGTGGAACGTTTACTGAGTATGCAATTAGATCTTCCGAAAGCACCTTATACAGTGACTACCTTCCAAGGTGCATGGGCAAGAGAGATGAATAAGCATAAAATCACACTAGACGGTGGGATTTTTGTGAATGATTCTAAGGCAGGTGTATCTAGTAATCGAAATAATCCATTTATCATGCTTAGTGATCAGGATACCACTGAGAATGCAGGAGGATGTATCGGTTGCAATTTGATTTATAGCGGGAATCACTATGAGGCAGTGCAGGTGGGAAGTTTTCATACCACTAGATTGCTCACAGGAATCAATCCTTTTGGATTTTCATATGGTCTTGCAGAGGGAGAGAGTTTGGAATCCCCAGAGGCTGTGTTAACTTATGCTAGTTCGGGATTTGCAGGTGTTAGCGGGAATATGCATGAGTTTGTAAGGAAGCATATTGTGAGAGGTAGGTATCAATATCAAGAGCGACCAATTCTAATCAATAGTTGGGAAGCGTCTTATTTTGATTTTAATGAAGGAAAATTGTTGAAGCTTGCCAAAGCTGCAAAAGAAGTAGGAATTGAATTGTTTGTACTGGATGATGGATGGTTTGGGAATCGGAATGATGACACTTCTTCCCTAGGAGATTGGACAGTAAACAAGAAGAAATTACCGAACGGTTTAAAAGGTTTGGCAGAAAAAATAAACAAGTTAGGAATGGATTTTGGTATTTGGGTAGAACCTGAAATGGTCAATGAGAACAGTCAATGTTACCGTGATCATCCTGAATATGCAGTCAATAGTTCTCTGGGGAATCAAGCTCTTGGCAGACATCAAATGATTTTAGATTTGACCCAAGCAGTGGTACAAGAATATATTATAGAGCAGATTAGCAATGTATTAGAAAGTGCCAATATCACCTATGTGAAATGGGATATGAACCGCGTGTTTTCTGATGTTTTTTCAAGTGCCCTAGAACCTTCTAAACAAGGAGAATTTAGCCATCGTTATATCCTTGGATTGTATCGTGTTTTGCATGTATTAACAGAAAAATTTCCCCAGGTGCTATTTGAAAGTTGTGCCTCTGGGGGGAATCGATTTGACTTAGGAATGCTTTGCTATATGCCTCAGATATGGGCTAGTGATAATACAGATGCAACTAGCAGAGCAGCCATACAAAGTGGCTATAGCTATGGATACCCAATGTCCGTGTTGAGCGCACATGTGTCCAACTCGCCAAATCATCAAACGCTACGTACTACATCTCTAGATACTCGATTTCAGATTGCCTGTTTTGGAGTATTAGGGTATGAATGCAATCTTGTGGATTTGTCAAAAGAAGAGCTGGAATTGATCAAACAACAAGTGATGTGGTATAAAAAATACCGTAAAACCTTGCAATATGGAGAATATTACCGTATCATGACAGATGAAAGTGGCAGATATCAGTGGATGGTAGTATCCAAGGACAGAAAAACAGCCATAGGACTGTTCTTTCAAACCTTAGTAGAAGCAAATTATTCTTATCCAACATTTCACCTTACAGGATTAGATGAGAATAAAATATACCGTTTTACCAACCGTCATACTAGTTTTAATATTAAAGAATTTGGAGATTTGATTAATAGTATCTCACCGGTTCATATTAGGCAAGATTCACTGACTCATAACCTTGTAGCAAAATTCATGAAGAAAGAACATGAAAAGGAAGAGTATATTTTATCGGGCAGTGTGCTCAATAAAGTTGGAGTACAATTGCAGCAAGGATTTGTAGGAACGGGATATGAGGATGGCATGCGCTTGTTTCAAGATTTTGCAAGCCGTATTTATGTAATGGAAGAAGTAGAAGGCAATGTGCAGCTTATGGCTGAATCCTTGCAGTAGAAGTGCAATGTTACTGTTTGTATTATAGGTGGGAACAGCAACGAAAGAATGGAGACGAGAATGGATTACTTGAAAATAGCAAAAGAGATCTTTGCAGGAGATAAATTTGCAACAGATGTAACGGGGATTGAAATTTTAGAAGTGGAAAAAGGATATGCAAAGTGTAAACTTGATGTGGAAAGACGTCATAAAAATGCAGTAGATATGGTGATGGGTGGTGTGGTTTTTACACTTGGAGATTTTGCATTTGCAGTGGCAGCTAATGCAGGTGGCTTAACAACGGTGACCCAAACGGCGCAAGTTAATTTTCTATCTTCCACTAGACAGAATGAAATTTTTGCAGAGGCACATTGTGTGAAAGATGGAAAAGCTACCAGTTATTATGAAGTTTCAGTGAAAGATGATTTAGATAAACTGTTGGCCAGAGTGAGTATTAATGGTTTTAAAATCAAATAATAGAACTGTGAGGAGACTTGATGTCTCCTTATTTTTTGTAAAAAATGAAAGTAAAAATAAATATAAAATTAAGATTTATACCTATATAAATAGCAAATATTAACGAAATGTGAAAAGTGTGAATAAAAAAAGAGGAAAAACCATTGACACAACAAGGAAAAGTATGCAATAATAACCCCACGCTTTACAACGGTAAAGTAGTAGTGAAATACAATGTAGGCGAGGAAAAGGAGAAAAAAATGAAAAAAATCATTTCTATGATTGTTATGTCAGCAATGGTAGTTTCTATGCTTGCAGGATGTGGTTCTTCAACTGAGACAGCATCAAGCACAAGTACAAGCGAAGAAGCAACAAGTGACGTGGCAAGTGAATCGGCATCAACAGAAGGTGCAGTAGTAGTAGTAGCAAAAGAAAACGACGTAATTTCAATGGATTCAATGTACGCAACAGATGGTACTTCTTTTGAAGCAATCCATGCAACAGTTGACGGATTAATGGATCAAGATGCAGATGGTAATCTTGTTTTATCATTAGCAGAATCATATGAAGTAAGTGAAGATGGTTTAGTATACACATTTACACTTAGAGATGCAGTATGGTCAAATGGTACAGCTGTAACAGCACATGACTTTGTATATGCTTGGAATGCAGCTGCAACTTCAGTTGATTGTGAATATTCTTACTTATTTACAACAGACGGAGCTGCTGTAGCAAACGCTAACGAAGTTATTTATGATGGCGAAGCTGGTGAATTAGGAGTAGTTGCAATTGATGATACAACTTTAGAAGTTACATTATCACAACCAACACCATATTTCTTAAGCTTAATGACATTCCCTGTATTCTATCCAGTAAATCAAGAATTTGCTGAAGCACAAGATGGTAACTATGGTTTAACACCAGAAAACTTATTAGCTTGTGGACCATATGTATTAACAGAATGGGAAAAAGGTTCTTCATTAGTATTTGCAAAAAATGAATCATACTGGGATGCTGAAAATGTTAAAGTTGCTGGTTTAGAATTTGCAATCGTTGCAGAAGTTGCAACAAGTGTAACAGCTTTTGAAGCTGGTGATGTTGACTTTACAAAAGTAAGTTCAGACTTAATTGGTTTATATGCAGATAGCGAAGATTATACAACAGTACTTGAAGGTTACTTATGGTACTTACAATTCAACTTAAATGAAGAAGTAGCTGGAAATCAAAACTTACGTTTAGCAATTGCATATGCATTAGACAAACAAGATTTATGTGATAACGTATTACAAGATGGTTCAATCGTAGGACAAGGTTTTGTTCCAACATTATTAGCAACAGGTCCAGACGGAGAAGATTTCCGTACAACAGCTGGTGACTTCTTAGTTCCAGATGCTGATACAGCAGCTACATACTGGGCAGCAGCACAAGAAGAATTAGGCGAAGAAATCACAATTTCATTATTATATGAAAATGCTGACCCTGCTTTAACTTCAGCTGAATACTTACAATCTACGTTAATGGCAGCTCTACCAGGCCTTACAATCGAAATGAACATGATGACAAAAGAAGCTCGTATTGAAGCACAAAAAGATAGAGAATTTGAAGTAGTATTAACACGTTGGGGACCAGACTACGCAGATCCTACAACATACTTAAACTTAATGCTTACAGGAAATTCATATAACTACGGTGATTATGCAAGTGAAGAATTTGATTCCTTAATGGAAGCAGCTGGAACAGCAGCATCTGATGCAGAACGTTGGGATTACTTACTTCAAGCAGAAGAAGTATTAATGGCAGACGCTCCAGTTGTATCTGTATTCCAAGTTGGTGGTGCATCACTTATCTCTAGCAGTGTTTCTGGTATCGAAACACATGCAGTTGGTGTTCCATATATCTACAAAAACTTATCAGTAGAATAAGATTTAACAAGAGCATAGTTATAAAATAATATATAAACACATAATAGTTCACAACTAATATGTGTTTATATTTTTGTAGGAGGGAAAAGATGTCAAAATCGACAATGAAATTTATTGGAAAACGATTAGCAATCTCAGTAGTAACAGTTATCATTATACTGGGGATATTATTTTTAATGTTAAAATTAATGCCAGGTACTCCGTTTAATGATGAGAAATTAACGGAAGCACAAAAAGCGGCTATTTATGCACAATATGGATTGGATCAACCCATATTTACACAGTTTATGGTTTATATGAAGAGCATGTTAACTGGAGACTTTGGTACTTCGTATGGTATTTCTAAAAACTATCCTGTTTCATTATTGGTATTACCTAGAATTTCAATTTCTTTTGGTATCGGTATTGCAGCAGTTGTTGTGGGAACAATCGTTGGTTTATTGTTAGGAATTTTTGCGGCCCTACACCGCAATACAATTTGGGATACCATGTCTACAATCATCGCCGTGTTAGGTGTGAGTATACCATCCTTTGTTATTGCGTTATTACTATTATTAGTGTTTGGTGTAAATTTCAAATTTTTCCCTGTTTTATTTAGCACAAAGAAAATACTAGTTTCATCTATTTTGCCAGTGATAGCCTTATCATTTGGCGTAGTTGCCAATGTTGCACGTTTTACAAGATCTGAAATGATTGCAGTATTAGGAAGTGACTACATAGCTTTAGCAGAAGCAAAAGGATTAGATCGTAAGACAATTATTCGAAAACATGCCATTCGTAATACATTGATTCCTGTTATCACAATTCTTGGGCCGATTTTAGTTAACTTAATGACAGGATCTATGGTTTTAGAGAAAATTTTTAGTATCCCTGGATTAGGAACACTTTTAGTAAATGGTATTACGGTCAACGATTATAATGTTGTATTAGCAGTTTCGTTCTTGTACAGTTTATTGTATATTATCATGATGTTGATTATAGACGTTTTATATGGAGTGATTGACCCTAGAATTCGTTTGGGTAAAGGAGAGTAAAAGGTGAAAGTGATTTTCATCTAGCACTTTGTACCGTGCGGTTCAAAGTTACTATAGTTTTGAGAAAGGGATGGATATAAAGATGCAAGATTATACATTTTTAGAAAATGATTTTGAATTTGTTGGTGATAAACACGATATTTATCATGAAAAGGCATTACCAGTTGCTTCAGCAATGAGTGATTTTTGGAGACGTTTAAAACAAAATAAAGGCGCATGTGCTGGTGGTATTGTGATTGTTCTCATTGTACTGATGTCAGTTTTCGCACCAATATTATCAAGCTGGCAATTTGATTTTGTAGATACATCAATTAAGAGTTTGAAACCAAGTATGGAGCATTTATTTGGTACAGATGTATTAGGACGTGACCTATGGGTTCGTGTTTGGACTGGGACTAGAATATCCTTATTGGTAGCAGTTGCAGCGGTAGTAATTGATATTTGTTTTGGTATGATTTACGGTCTTATTAGTGGTTATTTTGGAGGAAAAGTAGATACCATTATGCAACGTGCCCAAGAGATTGTAAGCTCGATTCCTTCATTGGTTATCTTAACATTATTATTGATTATTATGAAAGCGTCTTTGACAACGATTATCATCGCCTTAATGTTAACTGGATGGGTTGGCATGAGTCGTATCACGAGAGCGCAAGTATTAAAAATAAAAGAAGAAGAGTTTGTGTTAGCCTCTAAAACATTAGGAGCTAGTGGAATGTTTATTATATTTAAAAATATTCTACCTAATATTTTCAATCAATTAATTATCATGTCAATGTTTTCTATTCCAAGTGCGATCTTCTATGAAGCATTCTTAGCGTTTGTTGGGTTAGGTATTCCAGCACCTACAGCATCACTTGGATCGTTAATTAATGATGGATTTGATTCTATTCTTATTTATCCATATATGGTCGTGATACCAGTAATAGTACTTGGTGTCTTAATGTTAAGTTTTAACTTACTAGCTGATGGATTAAGAGATGCATTTGATCCAACAATGAAGGAGATGTAATCAATGGAAAAAGAAAGAATATTAAAAATCAGAGATTTAAACATTTCATTTAAAACAGATAGTGGAAAAATCAGCGCCATTCGTGGTGTTAACTTAGATTTATTTAAAGGGGAAACCATTGCAATTGTAGGAGAATCAGGTTCTGGAAAATCAGTTACTACAAAAGCTGTCATGGGAATTCTAGCAGGTAATGGAACGATAGAATCAGGATCTATCGATTATTATTGGAATGATGAATATACAGGTGAGGCAAAAACTTGTGATATTACAAAAATTTCAGAAGATATGCTACAAAAAGAAATTCGTGGACGTAAAATTGCTATGGTATTTCAAGATCCAATGACTTCCTTAAATCCAACTATGACCATTGGAAAACAAGTAATGGAAGCTATGATTTATCATTATGGAAATACGAAACAAGAGGCGTATGATAAAGCATTAGAATTATTGGAACTTGTAGGCATTACAGATGCTCCAAAACGTATGAAAAATTATCCACACCAATTATCAGGTGGTATGAGACAACGTGTGGTAATTGCTATCGCTCTGTCTTGTGACCCATATGTGTTAATTTGTGATGAACCTACAACGGCTCTTGACGTAACCATTCAAGCAAAAATATTAGAGTTGATTCAAGAAATTCAAAGAAAAAAAGAATTATCAGTTATTTATATTACTCATGATTTAGGTGTTGTTGCTAAAGTAGCAGATTATGTGAATGTTATGTATGCTGGTAAAATTGTAGAAACAGGAACAGTAGATGAAATCTATTATGACCCACGTCATCCTTATACATGGGGGCTATTATCCGCAATGCCAGATTTAGATACAGACAATGAAAAATTATATGCAATTCCAGGAACACCTCCAAACTTGGCAGAACGTGTAGAGGGAGATGCTTTTGCACCTAGAAATGAATTTGCATTAAATATTGATTATCGTTTGGAACCACCTATGTTTGATGTACCAGATTCTGACACACACAAAGTAGCAAGTTGGTTGATGCATCCAAATGCCCCAAAAGTAGAAATGCCAGAGTCTTTAAAATTGCGTATAGAATCTATGAAAAAGGAAAGGGTATAGGTACAGATATGAGTCAAAAACCAATCCTAGAAGTGCAGAATTTAAAACAACATTTTAGAGTAAATCGTAAATTTACAGTAAAAGCAGTAGATGGAATTTCATTTAATATTATGCCAGGAGAAACTTATGGTTTAGTAGGTGAATCTGGTTCGGGAAAATCTACAACAGGACGTAGCATTATTAGATTATATAAACCTACTGATGGAGAAGTGATTTTTAACGGAGAAAATATTTCTGGCAAGCTAAGTGCTAAAGAATTAAAATTGCTTCGTACTAAAATGCAGATGATATTTCAAGATCCTATGGCATGCTTAAATCCTCGTAAAAGAGTATTAGATATTATTGCAGAAGGATTAGATATTCATAACATTTGTGCTACAGTAGAAGAAAGAAATCAAAAAGTATATGATATTTTAGAATTAGTAGGATTATCAAAGGAACATGCAACACGTTTTCCACATCAATTTTCAGGTGGACAAAGACAACGTATTGGGATTGCCCGTGCTTTAATTATGGATCCAGATTTAATCATAGCAGATGAAGCTATTTCTGCACTTGATGTATCTATTCAAGCACAGGTTGTTAACTTAATGAAAAAAATTCAAGAAGAAACCAATACAGCATTTTTGTTTATTGCCCATGATTTATCTATGGTAAAATATATTTCAGACCGTATTGGCGTACTACACTTAGGACATTTAGTGGAGAGTGGAACAACAGAAGAAATTTTTACAAATCCTATTCATCCGTATACGAAATCATTATTGAGTGCCATACCAACACCGAATCCAAGGGTGGAGAAAGAAAGAAAATCAATCGCTTTTGATTATGACACCAGTGGTATTGATTATAATGTTGGAGAGAGACATTTGATTGATGGTACCCATTATGTTTTAGGAACAGATGCAGAAGTTGAAAAATGGAAAAGCGAAACTCTTTAGAGTTAAAGGTATGGAAATTTTAAAGAAAATTTAAGGTAATAAGGTTACTATATAGAATCAGATATTATAAAACAGGAATTGAGTCTCAAAGGAGGTTTGATTCCTGCTTTTTTTACTCTAGGATTTCACTCGATAATAAAGACTAACAGCTAGAAAGAACTTATGGGATATGCTATAATAAATCGTCATAGAAACATAGAAAATATGGGATAGAGAAGTACGTATTTAATATGGTGTATACTATGAAAATACATTATGAGGAAGGCAGAGACTTACATGAACAAAAATCTCAACTTATCAGAAGGAAAGGTATTCAATGTATTATTAAAATTTACGTTTCCCATTCTTATTTCACAAATTTTACAGGTTACATATGGAACGGTAGATTTATTAATCGTAGGCCAATATGCAGGCGTTGGAGATGTATCTGGTGTTACAATCGGCAGTCAAATCATGCAAGCTATCACTTCTTTTTGTACTGGTATTTCCATGGGTACGACGATTTTGTTAGGTCGTTACATCGGTGCAAAAAAAGAAGATAAAACAACAGCTACAGTGGGTGTCAGTATTGCTCTTTTTGCTGTACTCACAGCAGTTATTACAAGTGTTCTCTTATTGGGGAACGGTTTTATTGCCCAGACGATGAATACCCCAGCAGAATCTTTTGCACAAACAAAATCCTATTTATTCGTTTGTGGAATGGGTGCAGTATTTATCGTATTTTATAATCTCATAGGAAGTATATTTAGAGGCATTGGAGATTCCAATACACCACTTATTGCAGTGCTTATTGCATGTATTGTGAATATTATATTAGATTTGGTTTTGGTGGGAATTTTTGAAATGGGAGCCACAGGAGCAGCAATTGCAACGGTAATGGCACAGGGAATCAGCGTAGCCATTTCTTTCTGGTTGATTAAGAAGAAAACATTGCCATTTACATTGACTTGGAAGGCGGTAGGATTTGACAAAGAATATGTAATCAAGATATTACAATTAGGTACACCTATTGCTCTACAAGGTGTTTTAGTTAGCGTTTCATTTTTAGCCATTACATCTATTGTCAATGGATTCGGTGTAGCTTCTTCAGCAGCATTGGGTATTGTAGAAAAAATCACTGGAATTATTATGTTGATTCCAATTTCATTTATGCAGTCATTGGCAGCATTTACAGCCCAAAATTATGGTGCAGGTAAGTTGTATAGAGCGAAAAAGGGCTTAAAATATGGCATGTCACTATCCTTAATGTTTGGTGTTGTGATGTCTTATCTGGCAATTTTTCATGGTAGTATTTTTACAAGATTATTTACCAGTGATATAGAAATTACAGGTTATGCATTATTATATATGAAAGCCTATGCAATCGATGTTGTATTAGTAGCGATTCTCTTTTCCATGACTGGATATTTTAATGGATATGGTAAAACGAATTTTGTTATGATACAGGCGGTGACAGGAGCATTTTGTATCAGAATACCATTGGCCTATATGCTGAGTAATTTAGCAAATACATCATTGTTTATCATTGGTTTAGCAACACCATCAGCCACAGTGATACAAATTATTGCTTGTTTTATTTACTATAGACACCTTGTCAAACATCCTGTAGTGGTAAATATATAGTTGCATTTTATGGTGTGGACATAAAACCTAGTAACATAATATGAGGAGATTTCATGAAAACAGAACAAATATTGGCAATTGATATCGGTGGTACTTCCGTAAAATATGCTTACATATCATCATCAGGTAAAATAGAAAACAAGTCTAGTTTCTTAACGAAGGAAATGAATACCATAGAAGAGTTTCTAGTACCCTTAAAGGAAATCCTAGAGAAAGCTATCAATTCGCAGATTTATAAAGTAGGCATTTCTTCCTTGGGGATATTTGATCAATCGGGCATGTGTTTGGGGGGAGTAGAAAATCTTCCTTTTTTAGAAGGAAATAACTTGAAAGAATTGGTATCTTCATGTGATAATAGGATAGAGTGTAATATTCTCAATGATGGATCGGCGGCAGCTTTAGGAGAATATTGGTTAGGGGAAGGCGTAGGATGTAGCAATTTTCTCTGTATTACATTAGGCACAGGAATCGGTGGTGCCATTGTAATTGATGGAAAACCTGTATTAGGTAGTCATTTTCAAAGTGGAGAAATCGGGTACAGTGATTACCAATCAGAGGAGGACTACCTGGAAGTAAAGTGTTCTACAATAGGCATTTTACGAGAAGCAGCAAAAAGAATGCAGGTAGAAGAAATAAGAGGGCACACTTTTATAGAATATGTGAAGCAGGAAGAGCCGATCTGTACTGCATTATTCCAACATTGGATGAAAATGTTAGGAAGGATGATTGCCAACAGTATGTTATTGCTAGATCCAGAAATTATTATTATTGGTGGAGGGATTTCTGCACAAAAAGAGTGGTTTTGTGACAGATTGTATCAGCAAGTGCAACTGTATTTGCCACCATCCTTTTCAGGGAAGGTACCCATCAAAGCAGCAAAACATGGCAATGATGCAGGCTTGTTAGGAGCAGCCCAAATATGTTATTATAGTGAATGATTAGAAGATGTAATAAAGATAGAAATACATAAATAGACGCAACATGATGATACCGAAAAGGTAGAAAGATAAGGATGAAAGAGAAGAGGGATTAGGGGATGAAAAATCAAGTAGCAAAATCAGAGAGAATTGCCTATTCAGGTGGATTATTAGGACAGAACATGATTTATAATTTTATGTCCATGTATATTATGTTTTTCTTTACCGATTTATTGTCCATTCCAACGAAAGCGGCAACGACAATCGTAATTGTTGCAAGTTTATGGGATGCCATTAACGACCCGATGATGGGTATGGTTGCAGACCGAACAAGAACAAAATGGGGAAAATTCAGACCATATATGCTGATAGGTCCAGCAGTCATTGCATGTACTACAGTATTTTGTTTTGTGCAATTTCAAGTTTCACCAGTAGTAACAATCGGATTGGCTGCAGTAAGTTATATTTTATGGGGCATGTCATATACAGTTTGCGATATTCCTATTTGGGCCATTACCTCAACCGTTTCTCATAATCCAGATGAAAGAAACATCATGGTTACTTTGGGACGTATTGGAGGAACTATAGGAACAGTTTTGGTAACAGTAGGAAGTATTCAAGTATTGAATTTATTTG
The DNA here is from genome assembly GCA_044425705.1 of Eubacteriales bacterium. Classification (GTDB taxonomy): domain Bacteria; phylum Bacillota; class Clostridia; order Lachnospirales; family Lachnospiraceae; genus JAWXVD01. The sequence continues at coordinate 15,632 of JAWXVD010000011.1, forward strand.
GTGGAGAACGTAATGCGAGTGCTTATACGATAGCAGCACTTTTGATTGCAGGTACAGGAGCAATCCTTATGATTATTGCTGGAATCAAAACAAAAGAAAGAATTCAACCAGATAAAGAAGTGATTTCTGTAAAACAAAATTTGAAAACCATTACAGTCAATAAACCATTGATGGCATTGATGATAGCCTTGTTAATCACAAACTTGGTGAATGGCGTTAGACAATGTGTACAGTTATACTTTGTGGTGTATGTATGGGGAGATGCTAATTATGTGACATCAGTTGGATTAAGCCTTGTAATCGGTATGACAGGTGGTATGATTATTGCACCCATGCTTGTAAAAAAATATGCTAAGAAAACATTATTTTATATCTTTTCAGTTGTAGGAGCGATTACTAGTATCATTCCATACTTCGGTGGAAGAGATGATGTTATGTTAGGACTTATTTTCTTGGGATTTAGTTTTGCTTGTACTGGAGTGATTACGATTATATGTTCTACTATGTTATTGGATGCAGTAGAATATTCGGAATGGAAATTAGGATACAGAGGAGAAGGTATTATCTTTTCTATCAATACATTTTTAACAAAATTAAGTGCCACAGGAGCAAAATTAATTCTCGGATTGGGCTTGATCATGATGAACTATGTGGAAAATCAAGAAGTTACAGCAAGTGTGCAAACAGGTTTCAGCTCTATGATGTACGTGATACCAGCTATCAGCTTTTTAGTTGCCATGATACCTATGACATTCTATAAATTATCAGAAGAACAGAGAAAAACAATTCACCAAGAGTTAGAAGCAAAACGTGTGTAATGGGATGATATCCGATATAGGTTCCATACGAGTACGCTTTCGCTGCAAGGAGCTGATAGTGGTACATAAGGTGCTAGAGGACAGCACCTAAGTACCAATCGCTCCTTAAGCACTCTTAATGAAATCCTATATCGGATATCATAAGCAGTACACAGATGTTTAAGGAAAATAAAGTTGAGAAAGGGACGGGTATGTAATATGAATGCAGAACAAATACAAGGTTTATTTGCACCACCAGATATTATGAAAGGGAAGAAGGCATTGTGTGTGCAGCCGCATCCAGATGATAATGAAGTGGGAATGGGCGGCATTGTTAAGGTGTTGACTGAGGCTGGATGTGAAGTAGATTATTTGACAGTGACAGATGGAGGCTTAGGGGCTTTATCTCCAGCATTAACAGGAGAGGCTTTGGTTGCAGTGCGTAAGATGGAGATTGAAGCAGCAGGAGAAATACTGGGTGTTAATGGATATCATAATTTGGGATTAGAAGACGGCACATTAAATGATATCCCTAAATTAGCAGGACAAATTGCAGAGGTTATCAGAGAAGGGCAATACGATATGGTGTTTTGTCCAGATCCATGGTTGTCTTACGAAGCCCATTGGGATCATGTGGTAACGGGACGAGCTGTAGCACAGGCGTTTATTTCTTGTTCTTTGATGGAATATCCCAAAGGCACCAAGACAAGCCCATGTGCACCATTTGCAATTGGATTTTATTTTACTAGTAAACCTAATACGGTAATTGATATTACGGATTGTTTTAATTTAAAAATGCAAGCAATGGCGGCACATCAAAGTCAAATGCCAGAACAATTGTTAGAATTATATGGAACTTATTTTACCATGCGTGGTATGAAATTAGCAGAAGATAGAGAGTTTCAATTAGGCGAAGGCTTACGCGTTATGAGTCCATTACATATGCATTGCTTTGCAGAAGGGGAAAGTATTTAGGGTTGTTAGAAGGAGAAGGAATGTTCAAAAAATCTTCCAGAGATTCCGTATTGCGAAAAAAAATTCTCATTAGTAACACAGTCTTTGTAGCTGTGTTGTGTTTGGCTTTTTTTGTTACCTTTGTAGCCTACTATACTAAGGTAAATAATGAAAAATTAGAAAATAACTTAGAGTATGTAGTAGAGACACAAATCAATATGTTTGAACAAATTATCGATATGGGGAGGAATATTTCATATAGTATTCGTTTTACACCAGAAATTATAGAAATTTTTCGAGAGTTAAATGATGGAAATCCACAGAATTATTTTATACAGGAACCAGTTTTAGGCTATCGATTATATGACTATACTATGTTTTATTTGAATCAACAGGATTTTATTTCTCGAATATGTTTTTATAATGAATATGGTGATTTCACATACATTGGCTCTAGCATCAATATGGACAATACAGTATCTTATGTTTCTGAGGAACGGTTAGAAGCAATTGAAGAAGTATTAGCCACGGACAAAATTGTATATGAGCTTCACGACACAGATGAATTGGCAAAAAGTGGTGGAAATAGTGGATATATTTCAATTATCCAACACATTATGGATTATACCTTAAAAAATAATAATGCCTATGGATATGTGGAAATACAAATTAGTTATGATTTGATTTATCAGCAGATGGCTAATGTATCTAGAAATGAATATTGGGAAATCACATTACATGAAGATGCGGTCAATGAAGAAGTGTTGGTGTTTGGTTATAATCATGAAAAACCAGTATACACCCAAGAAACCGCAGTAAGTAATGATAATTTTCATGTGTATGTAAGCGTTTTTGAGGATGAAGGCGATCCGGTATTATATATTACGATTCTGATTTTAGGTAGTATTATTATATTAATTATGCTTCTAGTTTATTATGTGCAAGGAAGAATTGTGCGACGAATTACAGAACCTTTGGTACAGTTATGTCAAAATATCCAAATTACAGACTTGGAGAATTTTGAAGAATTAAATGCTTCGGAATTTGATGAGGTTAGTGAGTTAAATGAAACCTTTGCTAAGATGTTGCAAGAATTGCAAAAAGCAGTAGATGATTTAGTTGTAGAGAAAACAAGCAAGATGGATGCACAAATTTTAGCCTTGCAGGCGCAAATTAATCCTCATTTTATTCATAATACCTTGGCGTTAAATAATTCTTTGATTGAGGAGGGACGATTAAATCAAGCATTGAATGTATCCAATCATCTTTCGGATATGATTCGCTATTCAGCAGATTTTAGCCAGCAGATGGTGCCTATGGAAGAGGAACTAAGGCATATTAGAGATTATTTGGAACTGCTAAAAATTAAATACGAAGAAGATTTTAAATACAGTATTCAGAATGAATGTACAAATACTACAATGGATGTTCCTAAATTTATTTTACAGCCCATGGTAGAAAACTGCATTGTGCATAGTTTACGAGAAACAGATTTTCCTTGGGAAATACAAATTGTTTGTCAAGAGTATCAGGGACAGTGGAGAATTAAAGTAGAAGATGGTGGAATTGCAATTCCTATGGAAAAAGTGGAAGAAATCAAGAAAACATATCTAGATATAGCAGGTATGGATATTGAAGAGTTGCTCGCTATTATTAAAATCGGTGGATTTTCTTTGATAAACATTTTAATCCGCATGCATTTTTTGTATAAGGGGAATATCGAATTTGATATTTTTAGTAATGATATGGGAGGAACAACGGTAATGATAGGAGGTCCAATCAATGATTAAGGTATTGGTATTAGAAGATGAAAAGCCAATTGCTAGAAATATTGCCAGAACCATTGAGCAAGAACATGAAGGATTTCAAGTGGTTCAAATTGTGCCTAATGGTCAACAAGCCATTGAAGTTTTAGAAAAAGAGCATATAGATGTGGCATTTTTAGATATTAATGTGCCGAAAGTGACAGGACTAGAAGTAGTGGGGTATATGAAACAACATCATATCAATACCATACCTATTATTTTGACAGGATACCAAGAGTTTGACTATATTCAATCAGCCATGCGAAACGGCGCCAAAGATTACTTGTTGAAACCTATTGATAAAATTGCAATGAAGGAAGTATTAGATAAGTGCTATCATATAGTTTATAAAAACAAGATGGAAGAGCAATTATATCTTCATAAAAATCAAGCGGAACATGTTTTGATTGAGCAGGAAGAAAATTGTGCTTTCGGCGTTTTTTATATTGGAAGTTTTATGGATGCAATGTTAGAAGAAGAATCACAAGCGGAAGTAGAACGAGTAGAGCGAGAATTGACTAATTTACTGAAAACAGAATTTTTGGATAGCATGTTCTGGATTGTAAACGGAAAAGCAAACAATGAAAGATTTTTATTTATCAAAGGAGAAGAGTTGCGGTATCAGGAAAAATTAACTATAATTTTTAACCAGGCAGAATTTTCTATTCCTGTTACGTTGATGGTTACAGATAAGAGAATACCAATGAGTCAAGTATTAACTACATATAAGAATAGTGTACATATACTCAGAAGCTATATTAAGCTAGGAGTTTCCTCACTATTGGTAGGGATTCCCGCAATCAAAGAAAAGGAGAAATTTACAAAAGAGGAAGATTTGATAAGAAATATCCATAGCTTTAGTAATAAAGAGCAGGTTTTTACTATTCTGGAAGAAATATTAAGTGAAGTGAATTATTTGACTAGAGTAGAAGTTATTTATTTGATGAAACATTTCTTTCTTCATTTATGTCAAGAGTTTAGTGATAACAGAAGGTATTTAGAGATGGAGAATGAGACTATGTATGCGGTTCATATTTCTCACTCTAAGGAAGTATTGTTTGAACATATCAAAAAATTAATTAGTACATATTTTTTCTTAGAAGAAGAGTATGAACAAAATTCTCAAGTGTTAGCTGAGGCAATCAAGCGATACCTAGATTGTAATTTTCAAATAGAATTTTCAAATAGTATTCTAGAAGAAAAAATGGGCTATTCGCAATTCTACTTACGCAAAATATTTAAGGAAGTATATGGTATTCTACCAACCGCTTATCTAACACAAAAAAGAATGGAGCAAGCGAAAGAATTGTTAAAGCAAAACATACAGGTGAAAGATGTAGCAAGTCAAGTAGGATACATGGATCCCCTCTACTTTTCTAGAGCTTTTAAAAAGGCGGTGGGATGTAGCCCTAAGGAATTTGTTACAATGCAATAAACATCAGGAAGGTATCATTTGGGATTTGCTTATGCAAGTGAAGCCACAAATTAGAGGGGGTCTGTGATTTCGACCTTGCAAGCAAGTGAAATCACTGGACTTAAGTATGGATAAAACACAACTGAAATATGGATAAAACGCAACTAAAATATCGATAGAATGTTAATAAATTATCCATATTCTAGTTGCGTTTTGTCCATTTCTTTGTTGGTTAAAATTGATTATAATTCATTTCATAAGAGACATGGATGTCCCAATACGATTATATCGGATAGAAATGAGCCGTTATAATAACATGGCAGTACATATGTATATGCTAAATATAAGGAGGAAAAGACATGAAAAGAAAGTTAATTAGTATCTTATTAACAGCATCACTTGTAGCTTCATTACTTGTAGGATGTGGCGGAACAGAGGAAGCTGCGCCAGCAGAAACAGCAACAGAAGAAGCTGCACCAGCAGAAGAAGCAACAGAAGAAGTGGTAGAAGTAGTTGAAGAAACAGTAGACATTAGCGGAACAGTTATCACAGCTATGGTTTTACAAAGTCAATACATTGAACAATTAGAAAACATGGTTTTCAAATTTGAAGATGAATATGACGTAACATTTGATGTTACTGTAGTACCAGATGAACAATACTTAAGTTTATTAGAAATGCGTATTGCAAATGGTGAAATGCCTGACATCGTACAATACAATGTACCTCATATCTATAATGTAATTGATGCATCTTCTCAATTATATGACTGGAGCAATTCTGAATGGGCTAGCAAATTAGTCGATCCAAGTTTATCAACAGTAGATGGTGGAATTTATTCATTTACATTTAAAGCCACATCAGGAAATCACTGTATGATTTACAACAAAGACATCTTTGATGCTTTAGGATTAGAAGAACCTTCAACAGTAGAAGAATTTGATCAATTATGTGATGATTTATTAGCAGCAGACGTGATTCCAGTAATGCTTACAAGCGATTCATGGGTACCACAAATCTGGACAGCATCTGGATTTGCAAGAGCATTTGGAACAGAAGAAGCAGCGCTTGAAATGACAGAACAAATCTTTACAGGTCAAGCACAATTTAGTGATTACGAAGAATTATGTTTAGTTATTGATGATATGTTAGCATTAAGAGATAAAGGTTACTTAAATGATGATTTTGCTACACTTGGATGGGATGATGCTTGGGCTCAAATCGCAGCAGAAGAAGCGGCTATGATCCTTGGTGAAGGACCAATGGTTGGTCAATTCCAAAGTACATATCCAGACACAAACTTTGGTGTATTTAATGTTCCTACATCATATGACCCAAACTGTGACTATATCAGTGGAGCACAATTCTCAAGTGGTTTAGTAGTAAACAAAGATTCTGAAAATATTGCAGCAATCGAAGTTATGTTCAATGCATTTGCGACACCAGAATACGGCGATATGTATTTTGCTGATGAAAATGCAGGTTTCCCAGCAATCGAAGGAATCGATGGTGGAGAAATGAACGAAGATGTACAAGCTTTATATGAAGAATACTTAGCATCAGGCGGACTTGTTCCAGAAATGAATACTGCATGGGCAGCAATCGAATCATTATTCAGTGATTACTTATGGGCATATTATGCAGAAGCTTTAGTAAAAGGTGAATTAGATGGTGCAGGTGTTCTTGATAAATTCCAATCTGACTTTGATAAATTCCAAAAAAATAGTGGAGTAGAAGGTTTCTAATATGAAACTGAATTTAAAATTGGCGGCGACGGTTTTCGTTGTCGCCAATTTTTTGATAGGAAGGAGAAGAGGATGAAGAAAAATAATAGAAATTTATATCCATTTGCAATGACAATTCCAGCTATCATTATTTATTCATTGTTTGCAATTGTGCCTATTATTATGGGTATTTGTTTGTCTTTTACAGATTGGAATATTAAGAGATGGCAAGAGCCTGTATTTTCAGGACTATTAAATTATCAAGAAGTGTTATCGAATGATATATTTTTTACAGCTTTGAAAAATACCATGATATATGCATTCTCAACAAGTATTTTAAAAGTAATTATGGGTTTGGCATTGGCATTGGTGTTGGCAAAAGCATTTAAGGGGAATGGAATTTTTAGAACGATTTTCTACCTACCTTGCGTTATTAGTATTACAGTAATCGGTGTTCTGTTTTCGGCTATTTTAGCAAAAAATGGTTTGTTTAATAATGTACTCGAATTTTTAAATTTAGAAATGTTACAAAGAGAATGGTTAGGACGTTATGGAACAGCTTTTTCTTGGATTATATTTATTGATTCTTGGATGTGGGCTGGATTTAATATGTTTATCTTTATTTCTGGTTTACAGGCAATTTCTCAAGATTATTATGAAGTGGCGGATATTGAAGGTGCATCTAAGATTGCACAATTCTTTAAAATTACAGTTCCACTACTGATTCCAGCAATTACTGTAAATACAACTTTAAATATTGCAGGTGGTATGAAGGTATTTGATATTGTTTATGTATTAACAAATGGTGGACCAGGTACAGATACACAAGTGCTAGCGACCTTTGCATTCCGTACATATGGAATTGGTCTTTTAGGAGAGTCTAGTGCAGCGAATATTATTTTGACGGTATTGGTTATTGTTATTTCATTGACATTAAATAGAATCTTTAGAAATATGGAGGTAGAGCTATGACAAAATTTAAAAATGTACGTAGTGCAATTCGCTTAGTGTTATTAACTCTACTATCTGTTGTTTATCTAGTACCAGTCATTATGATGGTTCTTGGTTCTTTCAAGGATCAAGCAGAAGCTTCGCAATTCGATTTGAGTCTACCAGCAAAATTTTTATTTGAAAATTATGTATATGTTTTTGAACGTGGAAATATTCTCAGTGGATATTGGAATAGTTTCTTGACAACAGGAATGGCAACTGTATTTGTATTATTGTTTGGTTCATTGACAGGAATCTATGTTGGGCGTAGTAAAACAAGATTATCAGAAGGTGTGTATAATTATTTTATTATTGGTTTAATGCTATGTTTTCAAACGGCAACAACATTTAGTTTGTTATCAATATTAAAATTATATGGAACTTCCATTGGTGTAAGTTTAATCTATACAGCAATGCAATTACCGTTTACAGTTATGACATTTTCAAGCTTTATTAAGGGTATACCTAGAGAAATTGATGAAGCTGGATTTATTGATGGTTGTAATGCAATTAACTTGATTTTCCGTGTGTTACTGCCTGTTATGAAACCAATTTTTGTGACAAACTTAATTATTGTTGCAATTAACTGTTGGAATAACTTTATGATTCCGTTATTCTACTTGAATTCATCAACAAAATGGACAATTCCACTTATGGTATATAACTTCTATGGACGTTATGAAAGAAACTGGAATTATGTGTTTGCAATTTTAGTAATCACAATTCTTCCAATTGTAATCTTATATTTATGTTTACAAAAACATATTGTAGAAGGTATGACATCGGGAGCAGTAAAAGGTTAAAGGATAAAAATAGGGCTAAGGTAGAGCAGAATGAATGCTTATGACCTTGGTCCTTTTTATATCGGCAAAACAAAGAGAGCGTAAATCAAAGTATAAATAGTTGATAAATATGATACACTTTGATAAAATAAGGCGAAATGAATTGATAGAAACCAAGAATTGGGCGAGGTGAAGATGCTTAGTATATTATTAAATTGGCTTTATGTGACATTGACTGTTTTTTTGATTGGATTTTGGGCTGTAAAGATGTTTGAGAAGTTTTTCGCCTATCAATTAAAGCGAATAGATGAAATTATAGTAACAGGGATGGTGCTAGTAACAACTTATGTACAGGCCTTTAGCTTATTTTATAAAGTGGGATTTGTTGCTAACCTTGTGCTTTGTGTGATTTCGCTTGTGTGTTTATACCTCTATAAAAGTGAAATAAAGCAGTACTTGCAGGTATTTGCCAAATCGAAAAATATCTTTAAAACAATAGTGTTTTTCGTATTGCTTTTGATTGTATGTTACTTTACATCGAGGGGATATGAACATTATGATACAGGATTATATCATGCCCAGGCCATTCATTGGATTGAAGAATATGGGATTATTCCAGGACTATCCAATTTACATTATCGACTAGCCTATAATAGCTCTGCATTTAGCGTGACGGCTCTTTATAGTTTTGCATTTATGTTAGGACGTTCCTTGCACACACTCAGTGGATATTTTGTAGGGATCTTGTTACTTGCTATCGTAGGTGGATTTAGAAAACCAACATCCTGTAAATTACGAATCAGTGATTTTATTCGAATAGCAGCCCTATATTATATCACTATGACATTTGCTTCACTAAATTCTCCTTCTAGCGATTACTTTGCATTGAGTATGGTATTGTATATTTTATTAAAATATGCTGATCATCTTGAGCAAGGAGGGGATCTAGATAGTAGTGTATCATATTTTGGATGGATTGCGCTTATAGCCTGCTTCGCCATTACCCTAAAGATATCAGTAGCTCCAATTATTTTAGTAGTGATTTTACCTGCCTATATGCTTTTAAAAAGAAAAGAATGGAAAAAAATAGCTGGCTTTGTCGTAATTGGCGTGATTATGGTAGTGCCGTATTTTACACGTGGAGTCATCTTGTCTGGATGGCTACTATATCCTAGCACTATTATAGATTTATTTTCTTTTGATTTCAAAATTCATGAAGATGTAGCCAATGCAGATCAACTTGCGGTTATGTTGTGGGGAAGAAATGCTGATTATGGGGACACCCTGTTGGTGTGGATACCAAAATGGTTTGCTAGCATTAGTTCCAGTATTGAAAAAATATTAGTTTTGCTAGATGTTGTAGCAGTATTTAGTTTGATTAGCGTATGGATTTATGAAGCAGTTTGTAAAAAATGGAAATTGTATCAATTGGTACTAGATATTACGATTGTAGCAGGTCTATTGTTTTGGTTTTTCTCAGCACCATTGATGAGATATGGTTGTGCTTACGTTTTAGTTATGGCATTTTATGGAATTGGAAGAATGATACAATATTTTTCATGGAAATGGGTACACAAAATCTCTGTGATAGTGTGTATTTTGTTAGCTTGTTATAAGAGTGTTTCAACGATACAGTTTATTACGGTTTTTGCTAGTTATGATAATTATATATGGCAACAGGATTATATTCGATACGAAACAAGAGAAGTAATTGTCAATGGAATCACTTTTTATGAAGCTGATGATACTGATCAAATGGGATATTATGATTTTCCAGGCACCATCACGGTAGATGAATGTGAGATGAAAGGAACTACACTTGAAGAAGGCTTTATTTATAAACCGAAAAATAGCTAAAATATTGTAATAGGAAATGAAAAAAAGAATTGACAAAGTGCAAGTACTTTGATAGAATAATATTTGTCTTCAAGAATAGATGAAAAACTGTTTGTGTTGATGAATATATGCGTGAGTGGCTCAGCGGTAGAGCATCTCCTTGCCAAGGAGAGGGTCGCGGGTTCGATCCCCGTCTCGCGCTTCTATGAAAAGCGAAAACCTAGTAAATAGGTCTTCGCTTTTTTTTGTATTTTATGATAGAATATGAGGGTGTAGTGATAAAAGTAATGTAATTAGTTGTCTTCTCATAGAAGTTTATGAGGATTGGAGGAAGTATGGTTGTTAATCAGTATTTGTATCAATCGACAGATGAATGGGAAAAGAAAATACATAATATAGATAAAGAAAAAGAATGCTTGGTGCAGGTGTTTACTTGTATGATGGAACCAGATGATGCTGTTTTGTTGGCAAAAGAAATTAAAAAAATTCTGCCTTTAGCAAGAATAATAGGAAGTAGCGTCAGTGGGATTATCTATAAAGGTGAGCAATACGATAATCATACATTGATTATGGTGGAGCAATATGAAAAATCAGCTATACAAACAACTATGATTCCTTATGGAAATCAAGACTTTCATGGTATTGTAGAAAATATTTATGATTTTTGGAAGGGAGAGCATCCTAAGTTATTGCGTTTGTTTATGGGTGCTTACTATGATGATGCCCATCAAGTCATAGAAGAGTTGAATGTGAAAATGCCATCTATGCAAATTGCAGGTGGAATGTCAGGAGAACTTTTTCAATCTAAAATCACTCCATTTGTATTTACAGAAGAAAAAACAATGTCAGAAGCACTTATCTTTGCAGGGGTCATGGGAGATGATTTATCAGTATATAGTCGTATTAATACGGCCCATGAAGTGATTAGTCCAGTCTATACCATTACTGGAACGAAAGACCGTGCCATCACTACGATTGAAAATGAAACAGCGCAGATGTGGTTACAGCGTAATTTGGGTTTTTTAAGCAAGAAGCAATATAATGAATGGGAAGATATTGCAGCCAATGATCCATTGATTCGGTTTCAATTAGCATTAGAAAGCCATAATCGATCTATGAGATTTTTGCATTATGATGAAGAAAAGAATGAAATTAGTCAATACTATAGTAGGCTTGAACCAGGCACAAAATTTCGTATTAGTTATACTTCACCAGCAAAATGCGTAGAAGAGTGTAAAGATGCCTGCTTAGAGATACAAAATACATCTATAGAACATTTATTTTGCTATAATTGTTTGATGAGAAAACTATATTTAAAAAATTGCGCTCAATGGGAATTGACACCATATCATTTAAATCCTATCAGCGGTGTGTTTTTGCTAGGAGAATTTGGGTATAGCGGCGGTGCTAACACATTGTTGAACGGTTCTTGTGTATTTAGTGGTTTGGCAGAACAAGAGAACTATTTGACGGTGGATTTAGATTGTCTTAAACAGCTAGATAGTATTCAAAATGAAAATGAAGGTTTAATAGATTTTATTGTTAGAAAACAAAAACAAACACAATATACAGAGACAAAAACCTTATTAAGTGATGTGATTTCACATGAAAATTCATACCAATCATACATGTATCGCGATCAGAATCTAAATATGAACAATATGCTTAAGTATGAATTAGATAAAGATGAATATGGATTCAATAAAATTTGTCTGATGAAAATAGACAATGCAGAAGTATTGATGAGTTATATGGGACAAAGAGGATACTATAATCAGCTCAATATTATGATGCAAGAATTAGAAGAGAAAAAGAAGGTCTATCTACAACATGAACATTTACATATTTATGCCATTCATGCAGATACTTTTGTGATAGCGGCTAACCAAAAAGTGGAAATTAAATTTTTTATGAACACCATTGTGGATTTGGAGCAAGCTTGTAATGAAGTACAAACACAATTTAGTGGAACCCTATTTTTGATGCGATTTGTGGTAGTACACGATCATGACTATTTATTAGAACAGGCGTATAGTCAATTACAAATACATAATCATTCCCAATCTAGATTTATCATAGGGGAAGCAGTAGAAAAACATAAGATATATACTAGAGAAGAAATTGAGGACATTAATCTGATCCAATATGCATTGACTGAAAATAAAATCATTCCATATTATCAAGGAATCTACAATAATACATTGAAGAAAATTGATAAATATGAAGCATTGATGCGTGTTTGTAATCAAAAAGGAGAGATTGTATCACCGTTTCAATATATGGAAGTGGCGAAAAAGTACCGTTTGTATCTTGATTTGAATTTAAAAATGTTTGAGGCTGTGTTAGATGATTTTAGTCAAATTGATTGTCAAGTAAATATCAACTTATCGGCTCATGATATTACATCGCCTAAGTTTAGAGAAGTAATGCATCAAAGGTTGAAGACGTTCCATAAACCATCTAATATTACTTTTGAAATTTTGGAAGATGAATATTTTACAGACATGAAGGCATTGAAAGAATTTATTGTAGAAGTACGTGCTTATGGTGTGAAAATCGCTATCGATGATTTTGGATCGGGATATTCAAATCTACTAGAAATTGTAAAAATCCGACCAGATTATTTAAAGATAAATGGACAGATTATATGTGATGTGGATAAAAATTATGAAAATCAAGTCATTGTTGATGTAATTACTTCTATGGGTGAAAAGCTAGATATTGGAATTGTTGCTGAATATGTAGAAGATGTGAAAATTCAAACTATGTTGGAAGAATATAGTATTTTATATTCACAAGGATATTATTTTTCAAAGCCACAACCATTTGAAGAGATTTATAAAATAGAAAAAACAATAAAGTGAAGGTATTAGTGTGAAAAATAAGATTTTTCACACGGCAATTTGTCTCTTACGAGCCAAAGTTGCCAGACTGAGAGAAAGTGATGGTTATTATTATGAAACAATATACAACAGGTCAATTATTAAAACGATTCATGCCATATTTTTATAAGTATAAAGGTATCTTATTTATGGATTTATTTTGCGCATCCTTAACAACAGGTTGCGACTTGGTATTACCATTGATTATGCGATACATTACAAATGAAGGATTAAGTGATGGTGTTAATTTAACCTTGCAAAGAATCGTTAGTTTAGGTGGAATTTATTTTGCTTTGCGTGTGATTGACTGTATTGCTAGTTATTATATGGCCAATAAAGGACATGTTATGGGAGCATTTATGGAAACAGATATGCGAATGGATGCTTATAAACATTTGCAAAAATTATCTCATACATATTACAATAATACGAAAATTGGACAAATAATGGGACGAATCACAAATGATTTATTTGATGTAACAGAGTTTGCACATCATTGTCCAGAAGAGTTTTTTATTGCATTTATTAAAATTACCATTTCTTTTATTATTTTAATAAATATTAATGTATCCTTATCAGTAATTCTCTTTTTGGTGATTCCGATTATGGTGTTAACCTGTGCTAATCTTAATTTTAAAATGCGACGTGTATTTCGCAAACAAAGATTTCATATCGGTGAATTGAACGCTAGGATTGAAGACAGCTTATTGGGACAAAGGGTTGTGAAAGCCTTTACCAACGAAGAGTGTGAGAATATCAAATTTGGAGAAGATAACCAGAGATTTTTAGAAATCAAGGAAGAGTCCTATAAATATATGGGTGGATTTCAAACAATTATTAGAATGTTTGATGGGATTATGTATTTGATTGTCATTATGGCAGGTAGTGTATTCATGATGAAAGGATTGATTCAAGCAGGTGATTTGGTTGCTTATATGTTATATGTAACAACTTTGATTGCTACCATTCGAAGAATTATCGAATTTGCAGAACAATTCCAAAGAGGAATCACAGGTATTGAACGTTTCTATGAAGTAATGGATGCGGAAATTGAAATATTTGATGAAGAAGGTGCAAAAGACTTAATAAAGACACAAGGACATATCAACTTTTGTAATGTAGATTTTGAATATCCAGATGATCATAACCAAGTATTTAGAAATCTGAATTTAACCATTCGAGCTGGAGAAAAAGTAGCCATTGTGGGACCGTCAGGCGGTGGGAAAACTACACTTTGTAATTTGATTCCTAGATTTTATGATGTGTCAAACGGAAAAATCACCATTGATGGAGAAGATATTAGGGATTTCACATTGAAAAGTTTGAGAAATAGTATCGGTGTGGTGCAACAAGATGTCTATTTATTTTCTGGTACAGTGTTTGACAATATTGAGTATGGAAAACTAGGTGCCACGATGGATGAAGTCATAGATGCGGCGAAAAAAGCAGGTGCTCATGAATTTATTATGGAATTAAAAGATGGATATCATACCCATATAGGTGAAAGAGGGGTGAAACTTTCAGGGGGACAAAAACAAAGAATTAGTATCGCTAGGGTATTTTTGAAAAATCCACCAATTATTATCTTGGACGAAGCAACATCGGCATTGGATAACGAAAGTGAATTTGCTGTTGCAAAATCATTAGCGGAATTATCAAAAGGAAGAACTACCTTAACCATTGCCCATAGACTTTCTAGTATTAAAAATTCAGATAGAATTTTAGTGTTGACGGATGATGGAATACAAGAAGAGGGTACCCATGATAGTTTATTAGAGTCTAAAGGTTTATATTATCATTTTTATACCACTGCAGATGCATTAAAATAAATAAGTATTTGAGGCTCGATAAGTGGACGGTGATACCTTCATTATTTTTTGAAAATGTTTGATAAAGTGACTTGTGTCATAAAAGCCTAAGTTTTCTCCGATTTGATCTACAGATAAGTTGGTAAGAGCTAACATGGAGCAAGCTTGTGCAACTCGTCGCTGGTTTACATAGTGGTTGTAGGTAATTCCTGTGCTGCGTTTAAAACGTTCTGAGAAGTAGTTAGGGTTATATCCAAAATGTTTTGCAATGGTATGCAGTGACAAATCATTTTTTAGATTATGATCGATATAGGATTGTATACTTTGTTGAATCGCATCTTGCTTTTTTGTGAGATGCGATGTTTTTCTGTAAAGCTCCATTAAAATATGATATATTTGTTCGCTGGTGTTGATCGCATTTTGCTGTGGGTTCATAATAAGATCAGCACACAGTGTGAATAAATCAATAGAACCAGTGACCACATGGGAAACGGTATTTGTAATTTGGCGCACCAAACGTGATACATCATTTCCCGTAAATTCAATCCATAAAAGTCCCATAGGATCTCTGGGATTAGACTGATAAGAATGAGGTTCAAAAGCGTTAATGATGAAAATTTTACCCGCACTTAAATGATAAGTAGTCGTACCAACTTGTAAGGAACCGCTTCCTGAGGTGATGAAATGGATGGCATTATAGGAATAGGACTGATCTCGGCGAATGGAAAACTCTGGCGGAGTTTGTTCCACAGAACCGCTGCGATTAATACGAATTAATACACTATCCTGTGAAACGGGTATGGGTGCATTGTAAAATATATTTTGTGGACAATCTGAATTTATGATAGAGGAATTGTTAGAAGACTGTTTATTCATAAGAACGTTCCTTCCGTAAAAATTTATTATCTGTAAAAAAATTATTATCTGTAAATTATACAATAGGAACTGTAAAATATCCATCATCTAATAAAGAAATTTATACTATAATATGGGAAATGGAATATTTTACAGAGGAATGCAAAGGTATAGTTAAAATTTACAGAGTAAGAGGAAAGGAAGGTTATTTATGACATCAAAAGAAAGAATTCGAGCTGCGCTTGCTGGGAAACCAGTAGATCGTGTACCTACTACTATGCAATGTGTAGAAGTGACATGGGAGAAATTAATGAAACACTTCAATGTAGAGAGCATTGATCAAGTACAAGATATTTTAGAAATTGATACAAGAACTATGGATTTGCCACCATATAAAGGGATATTACCTGAGCCTTATACAAATGAAGAAGGGGAAACTGTTTATCGTCACCCAATTGGATATGATTATGTAAATAAATGGAATGGCATTGAATACAACGCACATGTAGTTACTTATCCATTGGATCATATTGAAACAATGGAAGATTTAGATGCTTATGATGGTTGGGTAAACCCAGATGAATTTGATTATGATGCAGTGAAAGAATTTTGTGAAAAACATAAGGATAAAGCAATTCGAATTGGATGGCCTGGCGCATATCAAATCATCACTAATTTAATTAATTGTGAACAGTTTTATATTATGATGATTGAAGAACCAGAAGTATTACAAGCGATTTTAGATCGTCATTGTGATAGAGTATTAGAAATTTACCGTCGTATGTTTGAAGCAGCAGAAGGTAACATTGATTTTATGGTATGTTGTGATGATTACGGTACCCAAATTAGTTTGTTATTTAGCCCAGCTATGTGGGATGAATTTTTTGCAGAAAATACAAAACGTTACGTTGCATTGTGCCATGAATATAACGCATTTTATATGCAACATTCTTGCGGAGCTGTTCGTGGAATTATACCCAATCTGATTGCATGTGGAGTAGATGCATTAGAACCATTACAAAAAGTGGAAGGTTTAGAGCCAGCTGGTTTGGTAGCTGATTTTGGCGACAAACTTTGTTTCCAAGGTGGTATTGATACACAGCATATTTTGCCACTAGGAACACCAGAAGAAGTAACAGCAGAAACAGAAGCTGTATTACGAGCATTTTCACCAATTAGTGGATATATTTTATGCCCTAGTCAAACTTTTGAAGGAGATGTGCCTATTGAAAATATATTGGCTATGTATGAAGCGAGAAAGACTTATATGAATAAATAAAGTATAAAATTAGAGACAAAAATAATAAAATGGTTAGGCTCTTGTAATAGGAGTCTAGCCATTTTTATTATGTGAAATAAAGAGGATTTGGAAATGTTATGAAAATTTAATTAGAAATATAGTATCAAAAATGATATAATATTGATAGGAATATTAATCGGTTAGAGACATCTTTAGGAAAAGGAGGGCTTTGCTTATGAAACTTATGTTTATAGGAGCTGCACATGAAGTGACAGGTAGTTGTCATTATTTAGAGGTTAATGGAACCCATGTTTTAATTGATTGTGGTATGGAGCAAGGTGTGAATACCTTTGAAAATGTGGAGCTGCCAGTAGAGGAAGCCTGTATTGATTATGTGTTTTTAACACACGCCCATGTAGATCATTCGGGAATGTTACCTAAATTATATGCCAAAGGTTTTAGGGGGCATGTTTTCATGACAGAAGCAACAGCAGATTTATGTAGCATTATGTTGCGAGATTGTGCGCATATACAAATGCATGAAGCAGAATGGAAAGCTCGAAAAGCAAAACGTAGTGGTAAAATTCCAGAAGATCCAATGTATACAATGGAAGATGCCAATGGAATTATCGAGAAAATTACACCTTGCAGATATGAAGACATGATTTCGGTATGTGAAGGGATACAGATTAGGTTTCGGGATATTGGGCATTTGTTAGGTTCTGCTAGTATAGAAGTGTGGGCCACAGAAGGCGAAACAACCAAGAAGCTTGTCTTTTCAGGAGATATTGGAAATATCAACCAGCCTTTAATAAAGGATCCTATGCTGACTACGGAGGCGGATTATGTGATTATGGAATCCACTTATGGAGACCGTATTCATAGTAAAGAAAAACCAGATTATGTAAAGGAGCTTGCGCAGGTGGTGCAAGAAACTTTTAACCGAGGCGGAAATGTGGTGATTCCTTCTTTTGCGGTAGGACGTACACAAGAAATGTTATACTTCTTAAGAGAAATCAAAGCAAACAATTTGATTCAAGGATTTCCAGATTTTCCAGTCTATGTAGATAGCCCTTTAGCGATAGAAGCAACAGGAATTTTTCAGGAAAATATAAATACTTGCTTTGATGAAGAGGCTATGGAATTAGTAAAACAAAAAATTAATCCTATTAAATTTAAGGGATTGAACTTAAGTATCACTAGTGAAGAATCAAAAGCCATTAATTTCGATATGATACCTAAAGTTATTATTTCGGCTTCTGGTATGTGTGAAGCAGGGCGTATCCGCCATCACTTAAAACATAATTTATGGAGACAAGAATGTACCATATTATTTGTAGGCTATCAATCTTATGGTACTTTAGGAAGAGCTCTTGTAGATGGTTTGGAAGAAGTGAAGCTATTTGGAGAGACGATTGATGTAAGAGCAACTATTATGCAGTTACCAGGCATCAGTGGTCATGCCGATAAAAACGGATTATTGGATTGGGTTCACGGATTTCAGAAGAAGCCTGACAGAATCTTTGTAGTCCATGGAGAAGATCAAGTGTGTGAGTCTTTTGCGCAGTGTTTGATTGATGAACATGATTTAGATGCTTATGCACCATATAGTGGCACAGTAATTGATTTGTTGACTAACACGATTACATATGAAGCAGAGCCTATTCCGTTAAAAACAAAGAAACACAAAAAATCTACTAGTGTATATGACAGACTGTGGGCAGCAGGTCAAAATCTATTATTGGTTATTCGTCAAAATGAAGGTGGAACAAATAAGGATTTGGCAAGATTTGCAGATCAAATTCAATCATTATGCGATAGATGGAAAAAATAAAAGTGATATTTCATTATTGTTCACACAGTACTATGCATTTATTGCATAGTATGTATGAAAATGAATAGTCATAAAAGGAAAGAAAAGGAAAGTAGAATATGAGCATGGCAGATCAAATCTTTGTATCAATGTGCAAAGATATTTTAGAAAATGGTACTAGTACAGAAGGAGAGAAGGTAAGACCGAAATGGCCTGATGGAACACCAGCATACACAATCAAAAAGTTTGGTGTGGTAAATCGTTATGATTTATCAAAGGAATTTCCGCTTCTTACATTAAGACGTACGGCATTAAAAAGTGCAACGGATGAAATTCTTTGGATTTGGCAACAAAAATCTAATAATATTCATGATTTGCATAGTAAGATATGGGATGAATGGGCAGATGAAGATGGTTCTATTGGAAAAGCTTATGGTTACCAACTAGGTGTAAAGCATCAATATAGAGAAGGTCTTATGGATCAAGTGGACCGTGTGATTTATGATTTAAAGAACAATCCTTTCAGCCGTCGTATTATGACAAATATCTATGTTCATGAAGATTTGCATGAAATGATTCTTTATCCATGTGCGTATAGTATGACTTTTAATGTGACCCAGAAGATGGGAGAAGAGAAGCTTACGTTAAATGCTGTACTTAATCAACGTTCTCAAGATATATTGGCAGCCAATAACTGGAATGTAGCACAATATGCAGTATTGGTTCATATGATTGCCCAAGTGTGTGGTATGCAGGTAGGAGAATTGGTACATGTGATTGCTGATGCACATATTTATGATAGACATATTCCAATTATTAAGGAATTGATAGAAAGAGAACAGTTTGTGGCACCCACAGTTACCTTGAATCCAGAAATCAAAGACTTTTATCAATTTACAAGAAATGATATTCTGGTAGAGAATTATGTAACAGGAGAGCAAGTGAAGGATATTCCTATTGCCATATAGTGAGAAAGAGAGGGTTATTGAAATGAATATGATAGTAGCGGTTGATAGTAACTGGGCCATAGGCTGTAAAAATGATTTGCTAGTAAGAATACCAGCAGACCATAAATTTTTTAGAGAAGAAACCATGGGTAAGGTTGTTGTACTAGGAAGAAAAACATTGGAGACATTCCCAAATGGATTACCACTAAAGGGAAGAACAAATATAATCCTTTCAACAGATTTGTCTTATCAAGTAAAGGATGCAGTAGTGGTACATTCTATTACAGAGTTATTAGAAGAATTAAAACAATATGAGCCAAAAGATATTTATATTATCGGCGGAGAGAGCATTTATAGACAAATGTTACCATATTGTAATGTAGCTCATGTAACAAAGATTGAACATACCTATGATGCAGATGCTTATTTTCCAGATTTGGATAAAGATGATGAATGGGTAGTCACTGGAGATAGTGATGAACAAGTGTATTTTGATATTGCATATTATTTTTTAAGATATGAAAAAAGGTGTATTTGAGAATATCTTTCGAAGAGAAGAGGGATCATGGAGGAGAAGATTATATTAAAAACAAGACAGAGAGATGTTAGATTAGATGCAATCACCAAATTAATTCAAATTAGAAAGAATAAAAAAATGACACAGCAGGATCTAGCAGAGGTAACAGGAATCCGCAGACCGAATATCGCTCGTATAGAAAAAGGAAATTATAATCCTACACTGGATATGATTGTACGTATGGCTGATGGTTTGAACCTTGATGTGGAACTTATTTTTAAAGAACGTGAAAGCAAAGAATAGAAAAGCAAAAAAGAAGAGGCTGGCAAAACTAGTCTCTTCTTGCTGTAAAGGGTGAACAGAACATATTTGGGAATGGGAAAACCTAAAAAGAATATTAAATATGAGAGAGTGATAGATTATGAATAAAAAGATTGCAATTCTTGAAGCAGATGATTATGGCAGAGATTTGATAGAGCGCGTGGTTGAAGAATTATTTCAGTGTATGGCTGTGACAGAAAAAATTTCTGAACATACAAAAATTTTATTGAAACCTAATTTATTGGCAAAGCATCCACCGGAACATGCAGTAACTACTCATCCAGAAGTGGTACGTAGTGTTATAGTAGCTTGCAAAAAAAGAGGAGCTAAAGCTAAAAATATTATAGTAGCAGATTCGGCAGGTGGATTGTACAATCCAGCACAGATGAAAAGTCTCTATCAAACATGTGGACTTACTGCTGTATGTAGGGAAGAAAATGTAGTATTATACTCTGCATGTGAATCAACTGCTTACCACATTCAAAATGGAGCTGTAGTTACAGAATTTGAAATCTTAAAACCAGTATTAGAAGCAGACTTTATTATTAACTTGCCTAAAATGAAATCTCATGTAATGACAGGAATGACAGCAGCTTGTAAAAATATGTTTGGCGTGATTCCTGGATTAAAGAAGTCGGAATGGCATATGAGATTTCCGGACAAAGAACGTTTTGGAGAAATGTTAATAGATTTATTGGATAATATAATGCCTAACTTAGCTATTTTAGATGGTGTACTTGCAATGGAAGGAGATGGTCCTGCAGGTGGCAATCCGCGAAAAATAGGAGTAATGATGGCCAGTGAAGATATGGTTAATATGGATTTGGCAATTGCTTATATGATGGGGCTTGATCCTATGCGTGTGCCATATTTAAAGGCTGCAAATAGACGTGGCTTGGGAGAAAAAGAAATAAATCTTGCAGATGTGATTGGTGAGGTGAGTGCATTCAAAGTAATATCTGATTGGAAGATACCTAAGAGCTATCAAGGAAGTGGTGATGGTTTTACAGATTTTGCTGACCATATGCCTAAGTTTTTACGACCTGTAGTAAGAAAAATTGAGGATAAGATTGCACCTAGACCAGTCATTGATTCTAGGTTATGTATTGGGTGTGGGAAGTGTGCAGAAATTTGTTCAAAGGATGCAATTGTTATAAAAAATAAAAAAGCAATAATTGGAAAGAAAAAATGTATACGGTGTTTTTGCTGTCATGAAATGTGCCCAGTTAAAGCTATTGCAGTAAAAAAATTCAAGTTGTTCAGATTATAAAATTAGAAAATTTTGTTAAAAAGTAGATGATATATAAAATCGAAAGTCCATAACACTAGACAATTTGAGTAACTTATGTTAGTATGAAAAGCGTACTGTAACAAATTTGTAATATTTAGATAAGAGTTGCAGATATTACGTTACAGGTCACGTGTGAACTGTAACAATATTGAGCACCCGTAGTCTAACGGATAGAACGGAGGCCTCCGACGCCTTTAATGCAGGTTCGATTCCTGTCGGGTGCATGCTTTGAAGTGAAAGAAAGGTGAACGATGGAGAATCAAAATAATATAAACCAAAATATGGAAAAACAGGATACAAAGGATAAAGAAAAAATGGTAAATCAGTCAGAAAATCAAGTGGAAGAAAATATTGATATGCCTGCAAATGAAACTTTGACAGAAATTAAAGTACATCAGGAAAAGAAAAAATTTACCATAGATGAAGATAGTCTACTTTATGATATGTTGCAGCTAATAAAGGAAAATAAAGCAATTTCAGGGTGTGTGGCTGCATTTATTCTTATGTTAATCATAGGGGTAACAGTTATGACTAGAACTAATAAGGAAGAGGAATATGGTCAAGTAGTGGCTGATGCAGTAGTGCAAGAAGTGGAAGTAGAAGAAGTGGTGTCTGAACCAGGTGTAGATGAGCTTGTATTAGATATGTATCCAGAATTGAATAGTTTGATGAAGCAATATTATCAAGCTTTAGCGGATGGAGACGTAGATACAATCAATGAAATAAAAGAATATACAAGTGACACAGATTTAATTCAGATTCAAAAGAAGAGTGAATATATTGAAGAATATACTTCTTTAGCAGTGTATTCTAAGGTGGGACCAAAAACAAATTCATATATTGTTTTTGTTACCTATGATGTGAAATTTTTAGATTATGAAAGTGTTGCACCAGGACTAAATACGTGGTATGTGTATCTTGATGAGAATGGTCAGTATAAAATCATTGATAAGGAATTAGATGATGATGTGGTGGAATTCTTAAATGTGATTTCTGCACAAACAGAAGTTATTGATTTATTCAATGAAGTACAAGTGAAATATAATGAAGCGAAGACAGCTGATACTGATTTGGGTACATTCCTAGATAATTTGCCAAATCTATTAGCAGCTTCTGTTGGTGAGGCATTAGCAGCTTTAGAAGAACCAGTTGAAGTAGAAGAAATAGAAGAAGTGGAAGAAGAGCCAACTGTCGTTGTTACAAAAGTAAGAGCCACAGATGTTGTAAATATTAGAAGTTCTGATAGTCAAGAATCAGATAGGATTGGTCAAGCACAAATTGGTGAAGAATTTGAATTAATTGAGTTAAAAGCCAATGGTTGGGCACATATCGTCTTTGAAGATGGAGAAGGTTATATTCTTGCAGAATATTTAGAGGATAGTGAAGTTGAGGAAGTAGAATCAACAGCAACTACTGAAGATGAAGAAGAGGAAGAGACAGAAGAAGCAGACGCATCAGATGTAACAGATACTATTACAATAACAGATACAATCAATATTAGAAAATCGGCGAGTACTACAGCAGATAAATTAGGTGTTGTTTATCCTGGTGATGAATTAGATATTTTATTAGAACAAGCGGATGGCTGGACTAAGGTTTCCTATAATGGGCAAGTTGGATATGTGTTGTCTGAATTATTAGAGTAGTTATAAGATAGAATTTAGAAAAGAAGATAGAACGTGTAGAAATCTCTTGGGATGATGTAGTAAAAGCTATATCATCTCAAGAGATTTTTTTGAATGAATATAATATTAAAAAATACACATATTAGTATAGAATATTTTCTCGCGAATCGATAGAACAAAGATTTAGAGAGTACATTAGATAGAAAGGTAGGAGAAACATGAAAAATCATAATGTGGAATTACTAAAGGGAATACAAAAAAATGCCAAAATGGGAATGGTGGCAGTGGATACTATGATTGATAAAGTATATGATGATAGTTTGGCTATACAATTGTCGAAACAAGAAGCAAAGTATGAGAAAATATATCAACAAGCAACCAGTGAAATAGAAAAGCTACATGTGGAAGCAGTGCCATCTACAAAAATGCAAGATATGATGCTCAAGGGTGGAATTCACATGAATACTATGCTTGATTGCAGTAATAGTCATATTGCAGAATTGATGATTAAGGGAAATCATATGGGAGTTACCGATATGTGGAAAAACACCAATACCTATAAAGGAGCAGAAATCGCTACCATGGAATTGGCAAGAGAGTTAACAGATTTTGAAGAAAAAAGTATTCAACAAATGAGAAAATATTTGTAGTATTCTGAGGTATTTGCTTCAATATAAATCACCCTTGCAATCTATGAGATGAGCTGTATCGATATTTACAAATTTGTTGTGTGAAAAAAGTGTGGAAACCTTGACAATCACTAGGATTTTTCATATACTTATCAGTAAATAAAATTAATAGATTAACGTGCTAAAGTGAGGCGTGTTCATTGGCATGGAAATTGGAAAGGATAGTTATTAGTAATGTTAATTACAGAAATTTTAGCAAAAAATGCAGAGCTATATCCAGATGAGGTGGCTCTTGTTACCATTAGCCCCAAACCAGAGCATGAAAAGCGTCGTACTTGGCGAGATTATAATCTCATTGAAACGAATAGTATGGATGATGACTTTCGCACACAACTAACATGGAAAGACTTTGATATGCGTGCCAATCGTTTTGCAAATCTTTTGCGTTCAAGAGGCATTAAAAAAGGGGACAAAGTAGCGATTCTATTAATGAATTGTAGTGAGTGGCTTCCTATTTATTTTGGAGTACTAAGAATGGGAGCACTTGCAGTTCCTTTAAATTATCGTTATACAGCAGAGGAAATTAAGTACTGTCTTGATTTATCGGAATCTTGTGTTCTTATATTCGGTCCAGAATTTACAGGACGTGTGGAATCTATTGTAGATAGCATTCCAGCGGTGAATACTTTGCTTTATGTAGGTGATGACGCACCTATGTTTGCAGATTCTTATGAAGAAATGATTCATTATTGTATTCCAGAATATCCAGATGTTGTATTAACAGAAGATGATTTGGCGGCCATTTATTTTTCTTCAGGAACAACAGGTTTTCCAAAGGCCATTGTCCATGCCCACAAAGCGCTAACTTATGCAGCAACAGTAGAGCAAGCACATCATGGACAAACCCATGAGGATGTATTTTTATGTATCCCTCCATTATATCATACGGGTGCCAAGATGCATTGGTTTGGAAGTTTATTAGTAGGTGGAAAAGCAGTCTTATTAAAAGGTGCTACACCAGAATGGATTTTAAGAACAGCTAGTGAAGAGAGATGTTCCATTGTTTGGCTTTTAGTTCCTTGGGCACAAGACATATTAGATGGTGTGGATAGAGGTGATTTACGAATCCCAGATTATCAATTAGAGCAGTGGCGTTTGATGCATATCGGCGCACAGCCAGTACCTTCTAGTTTAATTCGCAGATGGAAGGAGCTATTTCCGTATCATGAGTATGATACCAATTATGGATTGTCAGAGTCAATTGGTCCAGGTTGTGTACACTTAGGGGTAGAAAATATACATAAAGTAGGAGCCATTGGAAAAGCAGGGTATGGTTGGAAAGTACGTATTGTAGATGAAAAGAGAAACGAAGTACCACAAGGTGAAATTGGGGAATTAGCAGTCAGTGGTGCAGGTGTTATGCTTTGTTACTTTAATGATGAGAAAGCAACCAAGGAAGTATTAGACGGTGAATGGCTATATACAGGTGATATGGCACAAATGGATGAAGATGGATTTATTTATCTAGTAGACCGTAAAAAGGATGTGATTATCTCTGGTGGTGAGAACCTATATCCAGTACAGATTGAAGATTTCTTGAGTAAGAATAATAAAATAAAAGATGTTGCAGTCATCGGTTTGCCAGATAAACGATTGGGAGAAATTGCAACAGCAATTATCGCAGTAAAGGAAGGCGAAACATTGACCCAAGAAGAAGTGGAAAAATTTTGTTTATCTATGCCACGGTATAAACGGCCACGTAAAATTATTTTTGCAGATGTACCACGCAATCCAACTGGAAAAATTGAAAAACCGAAATTACGTGAAACATATTGTGCAGCAGATTTAGTAGCACAGCAATTTAATACATAATAGATGGACAGTTGCCAGACTGAGAGAAAGGTAAGGAAATTGAAATGAAAAAATTAATGCTTGGGAACGAAGCCGTTGCCCGGGGTGCATATGAGGCAGGTGTTACAGTAGCCACTGCTTATCCAGGAACGCCTAGTACGGAAATTACTGAAAATATCGTGAAATATGATGAGATTTATTGTGAGTGGTCACCTAATGAAAAGGTTTCAGCGGAGGTGGCAATCGGTGCATCTATTGCAGGTGCTAGAGCGATGTCTAGTATGAAGCATGTAGGACTTAATGTGATGGCAGATCCTGTTTTTACGGTAAGCTATACAGGTGTTAACGGCGGGTTATTATTTTGTGTGGCAGATGACCCAGGTATGCATTCATCACAAAATGAACAAGATTCGAGACATTATGCGAAAGCGTCTAAAATTTTTATGTTAGAGCCTTCTGATTCTTCTGAATGTAAAAAATATACAAAAGCAGCATTTGCAATCAGTGAAGAGTTTGATTCGCCAGCTTTTTTACGTCTTTCAACGAGAGTTTCTCATTCACAATCTATGGTAGATTTATGTGATAGACAAGAAATTCCATTGAAGCCATACGAGAAGAATATAGGCAAAAATGTTATGATGCCTGCTAATGCAATTAAACGTCATGTGATTGTGGAAGAGCGTATGAAATCATTACAAGAGTATGCAGAAATCACAGAACTGAATCAAGTGATTGAGAATGGTAGTAACATTGGTGTGATTACATCGGGTATTGCTTATACCTATGCTTGTGAGGGATTAGGAGAACAAGTAGATTATCTAAAATTGGGTATGGTTTATCCATTGCCAACAAGAAAAATTTTAGATTTTGCTGCAAAATATGACAAAGTTTATGTGATAGAAGAATTAGACCCATTTTTAGAAGAACATTGTAGAGGTTTGGGAATTTCTGTTATTGGAAAAGAAGAATTTACTTTATTGGGTGAATATACGCCATCTATGATTGCACAAAAAGTGTTAGGAACTGTTCCATCTCCATTTATTCAGGTAGAGGAAGCATTGCCTATGCGACCACCAGTCATGTGTGCTGGATGCCCACATCGTGGTACATTTTATGTGTTAAGTAAATTAGGTTTGGTAGTATCTGGGGATATTGGATGTTATACATTAGGTGCTGTAGCGCCATTGCAAAGTGTAGATACCACCATTTGTATGGGAGCATCTATTTCTGCTTCACTGGGTATGGAAAAAGCACGAGGAAGAGAATTTGGGAAAAAAGTAGTTTCTGTGATTGGTGATTCCACATTTATTCATTCAGGAATTACAGGGCTCATTGATGTGGTTTATAATAAAGGTGCTAGTACGGTGCTAATTCTTGATAACTCTATTACGGGTATGACAGGTCATCAAGATAATCCAACTACAGGAAAAACAATCCGTGGAGAGGCAACGAGACAAGTAGACTTAATTCAGCTGTGTAAAGCTGTTGGTATTGAAAGAGTGGTAGTTGCGGATCCATTTGATTTAAAACATTTTGAAGAAGTGGTAAAAGAAGAAACAAATTGTGATGAACCATCTGTAATTATTGCACAGCGCCCATGTGCGTTATTAAAAAGTGTAAAATATACAGGCAGATGCACAATTAATGATAACTGTAAAAATTGTAAAGTGTGTATGAAATTAGGTTGCCCAGCCATTTCGGTAGTAGAGGGTTCTGTACATATTGATGCAACTCAATGCAATGGTTGTGGACTCTGTGTGAATGTCTGTCCATTCCACGCAATCAATAAGGAGGAATAGACTATGACTAGAAATATTATGATTGTAGGTGTTGGTGGACAAGGAACCTTGTTAACTAGCCGTGTATTAGGGAACACAGTGATAAACCAAGGACATGACGTAAAAGTTTCGGAAGTCCATGGAATGAGTCAACGTGGAGGTAGTGTAACCACTTATGTAAAATATGGTAAAAAAGTATATTCACCAGTGATTGAAAAAGGAGAAGCTGACATCATTATCGCATTTGAATTATTGGAAGCTTATCGTGCACTTCCATATTTGCGAGAAGGTGGAAAAATGATTGTCAATACACAGCAGATGAACCCTATGCCAGTGATTATTGGTGTAGCAGAGTATCCAGAAAATATTTTGGGAAAACTACAAGAAAAAATAAATGTAGTAGCAGTAAATGCCATTCCTTTAGCGACTGAGGCAGGAAATATGAAAGCAGCCAATGTAGTAATGATTGGAGTTTTAGCAAAAAGTACAGACATTCCTAGAGAACAATGGGAGGAATCTATTCATCAAACTGTACCAGCTAAATTATTAGAGGTAAACTTAAAAGCATTTGCCTTAGGGTATGAAATGTAATCCAATACTAGTTAAAGAAAAATAGAAATGAGGAAAAAGAAATGGGATTTCATCAAGAAGGCATTGAAACAATGCCACGTGCAGAGTTAGAAGCATTACA
This sequence comes from Eubacteriales bacterium, assembly GCA_044425705.1. Taxonomy (GTDB): domain Bacteria; phylum Bacillota; class Clostridia; order Lachnospirales; family Lachnospiraceae; genus JAWXVD01. Next base: position 44,182 of record JAWXVD010000011.1, read on the forward strand.
AAGTGAACGTTTAATAGCACAAGTGAAAAGAATGTATGAAAATGTACCTTCATTCCACAATCGTATGGAAGAGAAAGGTTTAACACCAGAAGATATTCACGGCATTGCAGATTTACATAGGTTGCCATTTTCTTACAAACAAGATTTAAGAGATAATTATCCTTATGGATTGTTTGCCACTCCCATGAAAGACATTAAACGTGTACACGCTTCATCAGGAACTACAGGGAAACAGATTGTAGTGGGATATACAGAGAAAGATTTAAATGATTGGTCGGACTGTGTAGCGCGTATGTTCCGTTCGATAGATTTAACAGAAGACGACTTTATTCAAGTATCTTATGGTTATGGGTTATTTACTGGTGGTCTAGGTGCGCATGGTGGCGGAGAGCGATTGGGAGCTACCGTGATTCCTACTTCTTCTGGAAATACAGCACGTCAAATTCAAACTATGATAGATTTTGGGTCTACAGCATTATGTTGTACACCATCCTATGCTATGTTTTTAGGGGAATCTATCGCAGAAGCAGGAAGAACGGATGAATTGAAATTAAAAGCAGGTATTTTTGGAGCAGAACCTTGGACAGAAGATATGAGAACTGCTATTGAAGAAAAATTACGCATAAAAGCATATGATATCTATGGATTATCTGAAATTTTAGGACCTGGTGTAGCTTGCGAATGTAAAGAACAAAAGGGAATGCATGTGTGGGAAGATATGTTCATTCCAGAGATTATTGATCCAGATACAGGAGAAGTGTTACCAGAAGGAACAAAAGGTGAACTCGTATTTACAACAATTACTAAAGAAGGATTCCCATTGATTCGTTATCGTACACGTGATATCTGTTCTTTAAATTATGAAAAATGTGCTTGTGGACGTACCCATGTACGTATGGCAAAACCAACTGGACGTAGTGATGATATGTTGATTATCCGTGGTGTTAATGTATTCCCATCTCAAATAGAAGAAGTATTATTGCGTATCAGTGGAGATATTACACCAAACTATCAAATTATTGTGGATCGTGTGAACAATGTTGATACATTGGATGTGAATGTGGAAATGAGTGAAGCATTTATGGCGGATGATGTGAAATCTATTGCAAAGCTTGAAAAAGAGATTGTACGTCAATTACGTGATATATTAGGAATTGGAGCTAAAGTACATCTTGTGAATCCTAAATCAATTGTACGGAGTGAAGGAAAAGCAGTGCGCGCTATTGATAAGCGTGTTAGTAAATAGAAAAGAAGGAGGGTATACAGATGATTATAAAACAATTATCAGTGTTTGTAGAAAATAAAGCGGGCCGTGTGGCAGCTATCATAGAAGGATTGGGAAAATGTGGAGTAGATATTTCAGCATTATCATTGGCTGATACAACAGATTTTGGTATTATGAGACTGATTGTAGACGATCCACAAAAGGCTATGAAGGCGTTGAGAGATCAAGGCGTTATCTTTAAAATGACAGATGTGATTACTGTGTCTATGGAAGATCATCCAGGAGGATTAGCTGCTGTATTAGCAGTACTCAATGAGGCAGAAATGGCAATTAATTATATGTATGCATTTATTGGCAGGCAAGAAGGAAAAGCCATGATGGTTTTTAGTGTGGATCAACCAGAAGAAGCTGAGATGTTGTTATCAGAAAAAGGATTTATTACGAAAATAGATTCATAATGAAAAATAAAATGATTCACCTGTTACTTTCATGGTTTTTGTGATGAAAAGGAGGTGAATCATTTCTTGTAAAAATAAATATATGGGAGTATAATAAACATGTTTGAAAAAATTTAACTTATGAAAAGGGGAGAAAATGATTTACATACTATTTTTTATAATTTGTTTTGGCGCATCGATTATTGGGGCAATTTGCGGTATTGGTGGAGGAGTTATCATCAAGCCACTACTAGATACATTTGGAATTTTAGATGTGAATACCATTAGTTTTCTTTCAGGATGTACCGTATTATCTATGACTACCTATGCTGTGTTTAAGATGAAAACAAGTGGACAATCTAATATTGATAAAAAAACTGGATTTCCATTAGCAATCGGAGCAGCGGCAGGTGGATTAATAGGAAAATGGATGTATAATATCATCCAAGCACTGAGCTCTGATCCAAACAGAATAGGGGCAGTACAAGCTGCATGTCTCGTAATAGTAACAATTGGAACCTTGTTATATACGATTTATAAAGAGAAAATTAAAACATACCATGTAGAGAATGTAATAGCATGTATTATCATCGGCATCTTTTTGGGAATCATGTCCTCATTCCTGGGCATTGGAGGAGGACCTATCAACTTAGTTGTACTTTTCTATTTCTTCTCAATGAAAATGAAACCTGCTGCAGAAACATCGTTATACATGATTTTCTTCTCACAATTGGCTAGTCTGTGTTCTTCATTAGTAACAAAGAGTGTACCAGAATTCTCGGTATTATTGCTTGTTCTAATGGTTATCGGAGGTATTGCAGGTGGAATGTGTGGTCGTGAATTAAATAATCGCATAGAAGAAGATATGGTCAATAAATTATTTATTGGATTGATGGTAGTAATGATAGTGATTAATGTGTATAACGTGTATCAATTTATGTAAGAAATGTGTTTTGTGGTTATAGTTCACAGACAATGTCGCTTAGTTTGGGATATTGTGCGTGAACGGTAATGTTTATCACGGTTGCGTTTGAAATGGATAAGAAAAGAGTTGCTTTTTCTGAATAGAAAATGGCAACTCTTTTTTCGTATAGAATATTATTTATTTACTAAGGTATCAAGGATATACTTATCTCTGAATATCTTTGATATCAATGGCACTTTGTTTATTTACTAAAATAACTTCAATTTGAGAACAACTAGTAAGTGTTAATTTGCCAATTTCTAAATCAGAAACAGGTACTTGAAAAGACTGAAAAGATTTGTTTTGCTCTAAGAAATTGAAAACTTGATTGAGTAAATCTTTTCGGTTCTTTTTAAAACTTTCTACTTGTTCTTTTTTTGTGCCTGAACGAATAGAAACAAAAATACGAATTAAATCAAATGTTTTTTCAACACTCTCTTTTGAAGCGATTTCAAAGGAAGGTGGATTGATTTTTAAAATAAATGGAAATACTGGTTCTGTCATAAAAACCGTGCCTTTCTCGAAGTAATGTGAAAAATTTTATTATACATGAAAAGTTGTTGTGCAAAACATCATGTTATGGTATTTTTCAAACAATCTCCTTTGTGTGATGGTTCAATATTGTGTAATCGGAGCAATAAAAGAAAAAACGTTACTGGTTATGTGTGAACTGTAACGAAAAAACGGTGCAAATCCAGTAGATTTACACCGTTTTAGCAGAGGAAGAGGGGATCGAACCCCCGTTAACGGTTTTGGAGACCGCCGCACTACCGCTGTACTATTCCTCTTTGTTGTAAGTTCTGAATCGAACTGACAAAAATTATTATATCAAAGAACAAAATAAAAAGCAAGAGGAAAATTAAAAAAAATTGTGGTGGTACATACAGTCGTTACTTTTCAGGCCCACACAAATCACTCCGCTGATTTGTGTGGAGAGAACGATTACGAGAACCAATTAGCATGCCCCTCGCCGTAAGGCGACTTTAAATGGGCATGCGGCTGTTACTTTTTACAATATTGGCAAAATGAATTATTGGATTGCCCTATTAACAAATTTGTGAATTTGTAGTATGATAGGTTGAAAACGAAATTTTTAACTAGAATGATTAAGACGGAATTTGAGAGGAAAAAATGAAAAATATAACAACAATATGCAGTGATTTTGATGGAACGATTTTAAAACATGGTGCACAAAAGGTGGAGGAATCTTTTTTTTCATTACTGAAAGAAGTGATGGAGCAAGGGATTACGTTTATAGCAGCTAGTGGCAGGCAATATCCTAATTTAAGATTGCTGATGGAGCCAGTGGCAGATCAGATTTCTTATATTGGCGAAAATGGAGCAGTAGTAGTTTGCAATAATAAAATTATTCATAAAAGTGTCATTGAAAAAAATCTGGCCAATCAATTATTGCAAGACATGCAACAGACAAAAGGTGCAGATATAGTGGCAGCAGGCGAAGCTAATTCCTATATACGCCCAACCAACAAGCCATTGATCAAACATTTATTAGAAGTTGTGAAATATCATGTGATTACAGTGGATACATATGAAAGTATAGAAGATGAATTGGTGAAAATTTCTATGTTTTTTAAAGAAGGGATTCCAGAAGACATAGTAAAAGAGTTCAAAGAAAAATACCAAGATCGATTACAGATTGTTGATGCAGGGAATAATTGGCTTGATTTTACCAATCTAGAGGCTAGTAAAGGGCATGCGTTGCAGATTTTGGCAGAATATCAAAATTTTAAAATGGAAGATGTGGTTGCTTTTGGAGATAGTGAAAATGATATTACTATGTTACGAGAAGCAGGATTTAGCTATGCTATGAATACGGCAAAAGACCATGTGAAGGCGGCAGCGGATGCTGAGTGTGAATATGTGGAAGAGATTATGAAACAGCTTTTTATATAACTTTTGTGGAGAGAACGATTATGAGAACCAATTAACATGCCCTTCGCTGTAGACGACTCAGTTAGTGTATAGGTAGCCTGTGCACTAACTGGAAAGGGCATGTGTCCGTTACTTTTCGCGACTACACCGTAAAAAGTAACATGATTTTTAGATAGAATAATAAAAAGCTCTTTACAGAGTGAAAAAAATATTATAACATGAGAAATAGAGAAAACGTTGATGAGAAGAGTAAGATGTGGAATGTAGCAGAGAGGAACGCCGGTGTAGACTGGGTGGAAGCGTTCTTACAAGGAAGCATGTGAAAACTACCTCGGAGTGGCTTTGAAACAGCCCGGTGATACCGTTATCATCATAAAGAGTGATTCTAACGAAATGACGAAGATGTATCGTTAGGATAATTAGGGTGGAACCGCGTAATTTACGTCCCTTGCATTAGAGATAGTGCAAGGGATTTTTTATGTCCTTGCATAAAAGATAGGAGATAGGAAAATGAAAATCACATTAAAAGATGGATCAGTAAAAGAGTATGATAGTGCTAAGAGTGTTTACGATATCTCAGTAGACATTAGCGAAGGTCTTGCTAGAATGGCATGTGCAGCAGAAGTGAATGGGGAAGTTGTAGATTTAAGAACAGTGGTAGAGGAAGATTGTGAATTGAGTATTTTAACAGCAAATGACGAGGCAGGACTTCGTGCTATGCGTCACACAGCTTCTCATGTATTAGCAGAAGCGGTAAAAATAGTATTTCCAGATGCTAAGTTAGCAATTGGACCAGCTATAGATGAAGGATATTATTACGACTTTGAACATGAACCATTTTCAAGAGAAGATTTAGATAAAATCGAAGCAGCTATGAAAAAAATCATCAAAAAAGGAAATCGCTTAGAAAAATTTACACTTCCTAGAGAAGAAGCGATTCAATATATGGAAGAAAAAGGGGAACCATATAAAGTAGAATTGATTCGTGATTTACCAGAAGATGAGGAAATTTCTTTCTATTCACAGGGTGAATTTGTAGATCTTTGTGCAGGTCCACATATGATGAATACAAAAAATATCAAAGCCTTTAAATTAATTTCTTCGTCAGGTGCTTATTGGAGAGGAAAATCAGACAACGCTATGCTCCAAAGAATTTATGGAACTGCTTTCAATAAAAAAGAAGAATTAGCAGCTTACCTTGAACATTTAGAAGACATCAAAAAACGTGATCATAATAAATTAGGTCGTGAAATGGAATTGTTCACAACTGTGGATGTTATCGGTCAAGGTCTTCCATTATTAATGCCAAAAGGTGCGAAAATGATCCAAACTATGCAACGTTGGATTGAAGATGAAGAAGAAAAATGGGGCTATGTAAGAACAAAAACTCCATTGATGGCAAAAAGTGACTTGTATAAAATCTCAGGACATTGGGATCACTATAAAGAAGGCATGTTTGTATTAGGAGATGAAGAAGTCAGCAAAGAAGTATTTGCTCTTCGTCCAATGACTTGTCCATTCCAGTACTATGTATATAAAGCTAGTCAAAAATCGTATAGAGATTTACCAATTCGTTATGGTGAAACTTCTACATTATTTAGAAACGAAGATTCAGGGGAAATGCATGGATTAACACGTGTACGCCAATTTACGATTTCAGAAGGCCACTTAATCGTAAGACCAGATCAAATGGTAGAAGAATTCAAAAAATGTTTAGCACTTGCAAAATATTGTTTAGAAACATTAGGTGTACAAGATGATGTAACTTATTGCCTCTCTAAATGGGACCCAAGCAATACAGAAAAATACGTTGGTTCTGCTGAAGTTTGGGAAGAAACACAAGGACATATTCGCCAAATCTTAATTGATTTAGAAGTGCCATTTACAGAAGAAGAAGGAGAAGCAGCCTTCTATGGCCCTAAAGTAGATATCAATGCGCGTAATGTATATGGCAAAGAAGATACTATGATTACAGTACAATGGGATGCAGTTCTTGCAGAACAGTTTGATATGACTTATGTAGATCAATCAGGAAATAAAGTTCGTCCTTACATTATTCACAGAACATCAGTAGGATGTTATGAAAGAACATTGGCTTGGTTAATCGAAAAATATGCTGGAAAATTCCCAACATGGCTATGTCCTGAACAAGTACGTGTACTTCCTATTTCTGAAAAATATGCAGAATATGCAGCAAGCGTAGAAGCAAAATTAAAAGAAAATGGAATTTTAGCTACATTAGATAATCGTTCAGAAAAAATTGGATATAAAATTCGTGAAACAAGACTTGCGAAAGTTCCTTATATGGTAGTTGTTGGACAAAAAGAAGAGGAAGAAGGATTGGTTTCTGTAAGAAGTCGTTTTGCAGGAGATGAAGGGCAAATGACGTTAGACCAGTTCATTGATTCTATTTGTAAAGAAATTCGTACAAAAGAGATCAGAAAAGAAATAGAGCAAGAATAGTTGTGTGAGAAGGGCAAGTCCCGTGGCTATTATCTGTTTATAGGAGCGCTTTCGCTCGATAAAAACGCAGTGGTTGCTTGTTGGGGTATGAAGAATTTATTTTGGGGCATACTATTTTTGCAATATATTAATGTCTTTGGGAATCTATTTGAAAGATTTCGAGAGGGCATATAAAAAAATAGGAGGTCTTAAGATGGCAAATTTATGTTGTAAGGCAGAGAGTTGTACTTATAATAAGGACTGCTTGTGTGCCAAGGGGGATATTTTAATTGGTGGTAAATTCGCTGTAGATTCTGAGGAAACTTGTTGTGAAAGTTTCTCGGAAAAAAGAGGTGATACTTTTACCAGTGCTATGGAAAATCCAAGTCAAACGATTACTATTGATTGTGATGCTGCAAAGTGTGTGCATAATAGTGATTATAAATGTCATGCAGAATTTGTAGAAATTAAAGGCTGTGGAGCTAATAATTGTAGGGAAACAGCTTGTGCAACATTTAAAGAAAGATAGAA
>JAWXVD010000089.1:0-13470 GCA_044425705.1 Eubacteriales bacterium
ATTAGCACTGATATGTCCTTCAATATGATGAACCCCAATCAATGGTTTATTTAATGCAAATGCCAAGGCTTTGGCTGCAGACACGCCCACCAATAACGCACCTACCAAACCCGGTCCATAAGTAACAGCAATGGCTGCAATATCATCAAATGTTACCTCTGCATCTCGTAACGCTTGCTCTATCACTTGATTGATTTTTTCTATGTGTTTTCTGGAAGCTATCTCTGGCACTACGCCTCCATATAATGTATGTATGTCAATTTGTGACGCGATTACGTTGGATAATACTTCTCGTCCATTTTTTACAACTGCTGCTGCCGTCTCATCACAGGAGCTTTCAATTGCTAATATTAATATATCCTTTGATTCTTTCATCTATTTCCTCAATTCTGAAGTTATTGTTGTTTCAATTCTCCCCTTACTCTTCTTCAAATAAAAGCTCTTTTGTTTTTCCATCTTTTCCCGCTACTGCATCTGGAAAGATTTTACGAACATCTGCCATAAATTCTTCTGGTTTCACAAGCGATGGACTAAAATGAGTCAACCACAATTCCTTCACTCTGGCTTCTTTTGCCAAATTCGCCGCCTCATAAAATGTCATATGTTTATTTTCTTTTGCTTTTGCTACTTTATCTAACTCTCCATACATTCCTTCACAGATAAACAAATCACTTCCTTCTGCATGATCCACAATTGATTTTGTAGGTCTTGTGTCGGTACAGTATGTCACCTTAATTCCTTTTCTAGCTTCTCCTAAAACCATGTCCGGAGTGAAAACTTGACCATCAATCTCTACTGTATTTCCTTTCTGTAAAGGATTCCAACATTTTTGAGGAATGTTTTTTTCCTTAGCTTTTTCTACGCTAAATTTTCCAATCCGATCTATTTTAATACTATATCCATAGCAAGTCACATTATGGTTTACACGAAAAGCTTCTAATTTCAAGCCATCAAATTCAAATTCTTGATGTTGCTCCGATAATTCTATACAGTTTATTTCAAAAGGTAACTCCGGTGCAATGACACGCAAAGCGCCAACTACCCTCGTTAATCCCTTTGGGCCAATCAACAACAATGGTTCTTTTCGTTCAGCATTTCCCATGGTCAACAACATACCCGGTAATCCACTGATATGGTCTGCATGATAATGGGTGAAACATATAATATCAATAGGTTTTGGACTCCACCCCTTTTTCTTCATGGCGATTTGTGTACCTTCTCCACAATCAATCAATATACTCTTCCCATTAAATCTAGCCATCAATGCGGTCAGCCATCGGTAGGGCAACGGCATCATCCCACCAGTTCCTAACAAACAAATATCTAACATATATTCCTCCATTTTTGTTACAACCTACTGATAACCTGTAACAGTACAAAAATTCATTAAAAATGCCAACGGCAATGTGAATTACATAAATTCCACTGCCTCTTCTATGGTCACTGGAATTTGAAAATGTGCAATCATTTGATTATAACATGTTTCACATAAATCAAAACTATGAATTTCCCCATCTCTATTTCCAAAATAGCCAAACTGAAATCTAATGTCAAAACATCCCTCTTTTAAAATCCCTTGCTCTACGAGTAGCGATTTTCCACATTGATTACATTTTGCCTCTATTAAATTTCCTTGATTGTATTTCGCTTCCAATAAACTTCCTTGATTACATTCTTCAAACTTTTTCATGATTTTCCTCCTAATTGCCGTCACCCATACAATACCTGCTATTTTTCATGAATGTTCTGTAACTACTCAATATGCTTCTGAATCGTTACAACCTTCTAAAAATAACAACTTGTCTGCTTTTCTATTATAACTGAAAAGTGCAACTAGTGCTGTGGTAATTAGTTACAGTTTAGAATAATCTTTATGTTTGTTTGATTACCCTAACTAGAAATCTCTATGAACTTGTCCCTAGCTATCTTTTCCACATAACCATAGCGTCTTCCAATGGTTTTTCATAGAAATTTTTACGGATGCCTTCTGATTGAAATCCAAACCGTTCATATAATTTGATTGCTGCCTCATTGCTGACACGAACTTCTAAGGTATACTCTTTAATGCCCCAAGCATCTCCATGATGCAAAACCTTTTCTAAAAGCTTACTTCCTATTTTATGTTCGCGATACTCTTTAGAAACTACCACATTTGTAATTTCGCCTTCCCCCACGATATTTCTAAGACCGCAGGTTGCCACCACTATGCCTTCTGCTTCTGCCACAAAAAAATGAGCATAATCACAAGTGAGTATTTCTCTAAAATCTTCCTTTTTCCATGGTGTAGAAAAATTTTCAGCCTCTAGTTGCGTGACTCTATCTAAATCTTTTTCTTCCATTGGTCGTATCTGTATCATTCTTTTTCTTTCCGTTCTCTTTCTGCTTGAGATAATCGTAAATAGTCTGGACCATGCTCCTCTGCAGCTTCTACTTTTCCTTGCTCGAAATATTCCAATCCAAGTGCTGCAATACTGGCTCCTCGTTGTCTATTACATGGAGCAGGTGCAAAAGAAAACGGAACCTTACATAATTCCTGAATCTGTGGTGTGAATACAGGCATCCCATCTCCTAAGAAAATCACTTCTTTTCCTAATTGATTTATCTTTTCTATGATTTCAGGCACCATCACTACACATTGTTCCACCACTGGATGTAGGATGTACCGCCTTTCTTGTATCGAAGAATCACACCCTTGCCGAGAAACTTCATCCATGATATTACATGAATTTTTATTTTCTTTCTCAACAAATTGATAAATCCCTGTGTAGGTTTGATTTCTTCTAGCATCCATCATAGGACAAATCAGCTTGTCTGTACCATAAAGATTATAAGCCAAACCGTCTATTGTAGGTATGGCTGCTATAGGTTTCTGCAAGGCTTGCGCCAAACCTTTTGCTGTGGCTGAACCAATACGCAACCCTGTAAAAGAGCCAGGTCCTGCTGCCACCGCAATACAATCAACTGTGGTGAAATCTAAATCTATCATCTTTTTCACTTCATCTAACATGGGTACCAATGTTTGTGAATGTGTCTTTTTGTAATTAATTGTATATTCTGCTTGTAAATTCTTATCTTCTATCACAGCTACACTGGCCACCATGCTAGAACTATCGATTCCCAAAACTTTCATCTCTTCCTCATTTCTTTTCTTTGATTGTGATTCTTCTATAATCAAATCCTTTGGTCAAATCTTTTTCTATGGTAATTTCTTTATAAGTAGTAGGTAAGATTTCTTCGATTAAATTTGCCCACTCTACAAAGGTAAGTCCTTCCCCATAGAAATAATCTTCGTATCCAATTTCTTCCATCTCTTCTACATCACCGATGCGATACACATCAAAATGATAAAAGGGCATTCTTCCCTCTTCATAAACTTGTACTATGGTAAAGGTAGGACTGCAAATCGGTTCTTTAATTTCTAACCCTTCCGCTACTCCTTGGGTGAGAACTGTTTTTCCTACTCCTAAATCTCCAATTAATGTATAAAACTCTCCTGCTTTTGCAGTAACACCAATGTTTCTTCCTATTTCAAATGTATCCTTCGCTTGAAAACTTTCAATTATCGTTGATTCTGTCATTTATATTTCTTACACCTTTTCTTTTTCTCACATGCTTCTAACAGAAGTAATCCATCACTGGCTATTCTATCGTTCATTTTTTAATAGCATCACTTAGTTAACTTTTAATCTTCACTTTATCTGGTGGCATATGGGTAGAAATCATTTCTATCACTTTCATTTCTTTTTCCGCTAAATCCACTCTTGGAAAAATTGCTGCATTCACCTTTGATGTATAAATAATGATACTTTGTGCTGTGGAAACCGCTCTTATCATCTGTTCCCAAGATTGAAATTCTTCTGCTTCACCCTGTGAAACCATAAGTCCTTCCTCTGTCATAACATAGTGCAAAGGATGTTTGAATGCAGGTTTTAACGATTGCTGTCTAGATTTCATAAACAATGTATATGGCGTATAAAATAACACAATCAATCCTGCAAATAATAAAGGAATACTGCCTTCCATGGTGAATCCTAAAATCATAAATGCCCCTACCATAGTTCCGAATATACCCGAAAAACTTTTATAATTATGATACAACATATAATTGTATAATACTTTTGCATTTACTTTTACATCAAATTCTATTCTCATACTAATAACCATCACTTTCTAAACATTAAAAAAGCCTTGCCTGTAGGTATTATATACCAGAATCCACGACAAGGCTAGATAGAAAATAGGTATTTCCTGTTTTCTCATTACTTATGGGAAGATTTAATAATTGGACTTAATTTTTTATAAGTTAAAATTGTAATCAATGAAATCAAAAATCCTTTCAATAAGTTTAATGGAGCAACTGCCAAAACAACTAACGCAGTGACGCTATCAATAGCTGGATTCACTGCCGTTCCCATAGCTATAATCGTATCTAGAGGCATGCCGTATAATTGTGCAAATTTAGGTAATAAATAAACTGCATTAAATAAGGTTCCAAATATTGTCATGGATAAGGTTCCTACCACACAACTAATAATCGCTGTCTTTTTGTTCTTTCGAAATAAATATACCACAGACGCTGGCAATAGGAAGCTGCATCCTACTGCAAAATTAGCCAATTCTCCCACAAATGCTGTGCTAGTTGGCTTGAAACATACTTTCAATAGGATTTTTACAAACTCCATCATCACCCCTGCCACTGGTCCAAATGCAAAGGTACCAATCAAAACAGGAACTTCACTTAAATCGATTCCATAAAATGGTGGTGCAAATGGTACTGGTACTTCAAATAACATCAAGATAGACGCAATAGCTGAAAACACACCGATCATGGCTATCTTTCTCGTGGTCAACACCCTTTCTCTACTTCCTTGCTTCCTCTTCTCCATCTTTTCAAAAACATAGGCAACAATAAAAAGTCCTGCTACCACTCCTAAAAATTCTACTATAAATACTGCATTCTCCATTACTTCTGCTACTAAATTACTCATCTTACTATTCTTTCCTTTCTTTCTGTACTAAAAAACCCCTAAGCTCTATTGAACTTAGGGGCATTTATATCACAGCTGCATACATTTTTCATTACTATAATCATCAATTACAACAAAATGGATGATACCACTCTGCAAATGATTCTAGTATATGAATATGTTCTTCTTCTCTCATCCAGACTTTACTGTCGGTATTGGAATTCTCACAAATGCAAGTCACCAATTCAGCCACATAAGTGGGTCGCGGACTATACCGCCGGTAGGGAATTACACCCAACCCCGAAGATCTTTACCTTATTAAATTAGTAACATTGGACTAGTTAGTTGAATGTTACTTTGTCATCATACTCACTTTTTTTCATTCTGTCAATATGTTTTTTACTAAATGTTACTTTTGCGACATAGCCACGAACGTAACATTTATAAAAATCTAATTGTTGCCTCTTCCAAAAAATGATATGATATTAAAAACAGTTATACTTGCATACAAAACAAAACTTTAAACATGAAAATGGAGAACATTATGAACTATTTTAAAATTAATGATAGAAAAATTGGACCAGGTTATCCTGCCTATATTATTGCTGAAATGAGTGCTAACCATGCTGGTAGCATGGAACGTGCCAAAGAATTAATCCATCAGGCCAAATCTTGTGGAGCAGATTGTATTAAAATCCAAACTTATACCCCCGACACTTTAACGATTGATTGTAGCAATGAATATTTCCAAATTCATGGTGGTACTTGGGATGGTGAAAATCTTTATAGTTTATATGGCAAGGCTTTTACTCCTTGGGCATGGCAAAAAGAATTAAAAGAAGAAGCTGAACGAGTCGGTATTGATTTCTTTTCCACACCTTTTGATGAAACAGCTGTAGATTTTCTAGAAGAAATCGGTTGCTCTTTTTATAAAATTGCATCCTTTGAAATGATTCATCTTCCTTTACTGCGCTACATTGCAAAAAAAGGAAAACCTATCATCATGTCCACTGGCATGAGCACAAAAGAAGAAATATGGGAGGCCATTACTGCTATTCGAGAAGAAGGCAATGAGCAGATTGCCTTGTTAAATTGCACCAGTGCTTATCCTGCCAAAGCAGAAGACATGAATCTACGCACCATTGTAGACATGCAAGAATCTTTTCAAACAGTAGTTGGATTGTCTGATCATTCTATGGGGCATGATGCTGCGGTAGCTTCTGTAGCCTTAGGTGGTTGCATTATCGAGAAGCACTTTTGTTTAAGTCGCGAAATTGATAATCCAGATGCTTCCTTTTCCATGACACCTGATGAATTCCGTACCATGGTTGACCAAATCCGCCATTACGAAAAGATGATGGGAACACCAATGTACGGTGCTTCCGCACAAGAAGAAGCGAATATCGTATTCCGCCGTTCTATTTTTGCTGTGAAAGATATCAAAAAAGGGGAAGCTTTTACCAGTGAAAATATTCGCGTCATTCGACCTGGATATGGACTGGCTCCAAAATATATGCCTAAATTACTGGGGATGACTGCAAGGGAAGATATTGCATTTGGCACACCAATTTCATTTGACCACTTAGTAGATGGACACTTGCTGACTTAAAGATTCGTCACAAATACTATTTATCTTAGAGCCAAATTTCAGATTTGGCTCTGGTTCCTCAGCAAAAAAGCTTCGGAATGGAGGAAATTATGATTTTATTTAGAGTAGATGGAAATACAAGTATTGGCACAGGTCATGTCATGCGCTGTTTATCCATAGCACAGGCATTAAATGCCCTTGGAGAATCTTGTGAATTTATAACAGCTGATTATTTTATGGAGCCTTTGATTACGGAAAAAGGATTTCTTTGTCATGTTCTACAAAACATCCAAATCACCGAACCAAAGATAACAAATAAAAATATTATCCTGACACCTACAAATTCAACTTTACAAACAGCGCCATTTGTTAGTACGAAATACGATGATTTAGATTCTGAAATTCCCAGTCTATGTAATTTCTTATCTAAATTATCTAACAAAAACAGTAATAAAAAACCATTACTCCTCATAGACAGCTACTTTGTTACAAAAAAATATTTTGATACGCTATCTGATTATGCCCAGATTGTCTATATTGATGATTTGTTTCAAGTACCAGGGCAGGTAGATTATCTAATTAACTATAATTGTTATGGACATTTGTTAGATTATGCAAGTCAATCCATTGCTAGAAAAGATTATTTATTAGGAACTTCTTTTGCACCTCTGCGAGCTGAATTCCAAAATGTTTCCTATACGATTCAAAAAGATTGTACACGTATCTTCATTACAACTGGTGGTGCTGACCAATTTAATATTAGTGGGCAATTATTGATGGAATTTTCTAAGCATCCCACCTTTTCTTCTTTTGAATTTCATGTGGTAATGGGTATGTTCCATCAGCACAAGGAATTTGTGGAGCAGTTAGCAACTCAATATACAAATATAAAACTGCACTATCAAGTGCAGTTCATGAGTGAATTGATGGAATCTTGCGATTTAGCAGTTTCTGCTGCTGGAAGCACCATCTATGAGTTATTAGCTATCGGTTTGCCAACCATCAGCTTTGCTTTTGTGGATAATCAAAATAGAATTGTAGACACTTTGGGCAAAGAAGGTACTATTCTGTCCACTGGACACTACCAGCGAGATAGCTCACTACTAATATCTCGCACAGTAGATGCCATAATCAATTTATCAAAAGATTTTTCACTACGCAAAGTGCTCCATCAAAAAGGTAAACAAGCTTTAGATGGCAAGGGGGCTGCTAGAATTGCTACTGCCTTACTGGAATGGAGTCACTAAAGATTCCGTTCACTGGTTTTGTATCGAATCTACCACAGAAAATAATCGCCCATGTTTCTTTGGGCGATTATTTTTGTATTATTACTATTTCTAAACAGTTACTAATTTTTATTCATGTAATATTTGATATTTGATTTCTGCCATTTTCCAATCTTCCATAGTGTCAATATCTTGTACTTCTAAATCACTGAGAATCACCGGATATGTGTTTTTCATAACTACTGTTTTTTGCGTTAAGAAAGACTTCACGTTCAAGCAATAAAACTGACCACTATCATGATATTGTGGTTCTAAATCTTGAGAGCGCATTGGCATACATTCTGGATATTTAGGCTGTAATTTACCATCTTGAATAATCACACATCGCTGTGGTGGAAAGGAGAATTGTACCACAGGCATAACCGTATCACCCTGACTTTCTTCTAACAGTGTCATAGCTTCTACTAGTCGTTCTTTCTCGATAAATGGAGCTGTGGGATAAATGCAACAAGCCAAATCAAAGGATTGTCCCATCTTTTCGTACTCCATCAATACTTCCTCTATCACATCTGCCGTAGTGGCAAAATCATTAGCCGTAGCTTCACTTCTAAAAAAAGGCACACTAGCTCCTACTGCCTTGGCAATTTCTGCAATTTCCTTATCATCTGTAGAAACCATGACTTCATCAAATACCCCACTTGCCAACGCTGTTTCAATAGAATATTGTATAATGGGTTTTCCTAGAAATTCTTTGATATTTTTTCGTGGAATACGCTTACTTCCACCTCTAGCTGTAATCATTGCAATTTTTTTCATGGCTAGCCTCCTTCTCACAGTCGAGCATCTGGTAACCCTTTCATTTTTAAAAAGTCCACTCGTCAAGAAATAAATTATTGTTTAAAAGCCACATTTTCGACCTACTTCTTATATCTTAATTTACGATAGAAAAACAACAAATCATAATATAACATAAATGCTAGCGTTGATTTCATCTGTACCTTTATCATTTTCTGCTGTTCTTTATCTACTTTGTTTTTATAATATGCATTTTCTTGGAAATTAGGGAAGGTTTCCTTCATTTCTTTTGCCATTGCACTCATAAAAGATAGTGAACGCCTATCCTTTGATACTATATAAGAAAACAATGTATTTACATAAAACAATACCGCAAATTTATATTCTATTTCTTCATAATACTGTTCTAAATATTGCTTTTTCTTTGCTTCTTCAATCATCATTCTAGCTGCTACCATTCGATCTTCACAACGTTGTTTCGTAATGGTGTGGACAGTAGAGGTGTCATGTTGATAATAATAGTACAACGGTTCATTGATATATTCAAAATGTGTTGCCTGCAATACAAAGGAATTGGAAACTGCATTATCTTCATAAAAAATATGCTCAGGAAATACAATGTTGTGTTGTTCTAATTGTTCTCTTTTATAAATTTTAATGACTAGACTACCCGTATTCATAATCAGCTTCTTATACTTGCTTTCATCCAATACACCTGTTTGATCAAAGGTGTGATTTGCTACCTGCTTCCCAGGTTTCATGGAATGCTCATAAACGATTTGATAATCGCAGGCCACCATATCTGCCCCTGTCTCCTCAGCTTTATGAATCATACGCTCATACATATCTGCAGTAATCCAATCATCACTATCAATAAAACCGATCCACTCCCCCTTCGCTAAGGAAAGTCCGATATTTTTCGCCCCCCCTTGCTTTTGATTCACTGGGGAGTGAACTGCATGAAATTTTCCTTCATATTGTTTTTCATACTTTTTCAATACTTCCAAGGAGTTATCCGTAGAACAATCATCCACTGCAATAATTTCATAATCATCCAATGTTTGATTCACAAGAGACTCTAAACAATATTCTAATTTTCCATCTGCCACCATATTATAAACTGGTACAATGATACTTAATTTCATGATTCTACCTCATTTTTTATTATTACTTATTTTCAATCTAATATCCATCACTTGGCCAAAGTCTGGCAACTTTGGCTCGAAGAGACAAATTGCTGGTTGAAAAATCTTATTTTTCAACCTATACACCATAATAATTCGCTATCTTCTCCACTGCTTCAATCACATCTGCCACGTCTTGTTCTGACATACCGTAATATAATGGCAAACTGATGATTTCTTCATAGAGTGCTTCTGCTTTTGGGCAAATTCCTTTTTTATATCCTAACTTCTGATAGTATGGAAAATAATATGTTGGTATATAATGCACATTACAACACACATTTTCTGCTGCCAATGCATCAAAAAACTCTTTTCTATTAATACTTAATTTTTCTGATTTCATTCGTAAAATATAAAGATGTCTCGTAGTATCTGATTCTGGAATTTCTTTTTGTACCGTAATACTTGGCAATTTATCGAAGGCTTCATTATACTGCTTTACAATTTCTTTTCTTCGCTGACTAAACATTTCTAATTTATCTAGTTGACTACAAAGAAGTCCTGCCTGAATGTCTGTCATACGATAATTATATCCCAAGTCGATTTGTTCATAATACCAACCACCATGAGGATCTCCCTCTAACAAACCTTCATCTCTCGTGATTCCATGGGAACGAAAGAGCAACAAACGCTGATACAACTCTTCACTATTCGTCATTACTGCTCCGCCTTCACCACCAGTTACTGTCTTTACTGGATGGAAACTAAAGGTTGTCATATCTGCAACACTTCCCACTTTTGCTTCTTTATACTTCGTGCCGATCGAATGTGCCCCATCCTCAATTAATACTAAGTTATTTTCTCTTGCTATCTCTAATAAAGGATCTAACTCTACTGCTTGACCTGTAAAATCAACTGCTACGACAGCTTTTGTTTGATCCGTAATTTTCTCTTTTACAGATGCTGGATTTATATTGTATGTTTCTTCATTAATATCAGCAAAAACAGGCTTTGCCCCACAATATAAGGCACAATTGGCAGAAGCTGCAAACGTAATCGGTGTAGTAATCACTTCATCTCCAGCACCCACACCTGCTGCCAAACAAGCAACATGAAGTGCTGCCGTTCCATTACTTACAGCCACCGCATATTTTGCACCAGTTATCTCACACAACTTCTTTTCCAATTCCACAATTTTAGGCCCACATGTCAAATAATCACTCTTCAACACATCCATCACCGCCTGATAATCCGCCTCATCTAAATACTGATGCCCATAATATAATTTACTCTCCCTAACTGGAGCTCCTCCACAAATCGCTGGCTTGTTCATTTTGTCATCCATCCTTCCTATCACTTAATACCTAAATTCTACAAAAAGGACAAACAGTTCATCTACTGCATGCCCTTAACTTTATACTTTACCTATTTTTATATACTGTATTATGAAGTGTTTTATTTTTCTAAATCTACAGTCTTCAGTAACTCTTTTAATTCTTCCACTGATAACCACTCTGTATTATTGTCAGATGAATACGAAAATCCATCTTCTACCTTTTTACCACTCATATTTGGTTG
The DNA here is from genome assembly GCA_044425705.1 of Eubacteriales bacterium. Lineage (GTDB taxonomy): Bacteria > Bacillota > Clostridia > Lachnospirales > Lachnospiraceae > JAWXVD01. Next base: position 11,279 of record JAWXVD010000089.1, read on the forward strand.
TTGTTTATCATTCCATACCATTTGAGGATATACGATAAAGTGTTTGTCATATTCATAAGTTGTCATAGAGTCTTCTACTGTTACCATAATTTCATGAAGTTTTTCACCTTCACGAATACCAACCTCTGGCATTTCACAACCTGGGCACATAGCTTGTGCCAAATCTGTAATTTTAAAAGATGGAATCTTGCTGATAAATGTTTCTCCACCTGTTGCTTCTTCTAATGCCTTGATTACCAACTGTACGCCTTCTGTTAAACTAATCCAGAAACGTGTCATTCTATAGTCTGTAATCGGTAATTCCATTTTTCCATTTTTAATCATATTGTTAAAGAATGGGATAACCGAACCACGGCTACCTGCTACATTTCCATAACGTACAATAGAGAAATTAATGTCTTTGTGACCTGCATAGGCATTGGCTGCAATAAATAATTTATCCGATACTAACTTCGTTCCACCATATAAGTTTACTGGATTTACTGCCTTATCAGTAGATAATGCCACTACTTTTTTTACCCCTGAATCAAGAGCTGCATCAATGATATTCTGTGCACCTGTAATATTTGTCTTGATGGCTTCATTGGGATTATATTCGCAAGCTGGTACTTGTTTCATAGCCGCAGCATGAATCACATAATCTACACCTTCAAATGCTCTTTGTAATCTTTCTTTATCTCTTACGTCTCCAATAAAGAAACGAAGTTTATGTGCGTATTCTTTAAAATCGTTGGCCATCATCCATTGTTTGAATTCATCTCTTGAGTAGATGATGATTTTCTTTGGTTCATAATTTTCTAATACATACTTGGTAAAACACTTTCCAAAAGATCCTGTTCCACCTGTAATGAGTATTGTTTTATTGTTTAACATTTATTATTTCCTCCATCGGTTATCTATCATTTATCACTGAACAATTAGGAAAATTATAGCATATCAGTGGTATTTATGCAATCACTCATGGATAATGTTTGAAATGGTTACATTTCACGCCCACACAAATCACTCCGCTGATTTGTGTGGAGAGAACGATTACAAGAGCCAATTAGCATGCCCCTCGCCGTAAGGCGATTTTAAATGGGCATGCGACTGTTACTTTTTGCACCCACACGTAGTGTGGGTGTGAAAAGTAACTCGAAATGTTTATGAACCTTGATAATGTTTGAAATATTACTTTTTATAAACAATAAAAGCACATAATTCCAAGCTGTACTTTTTCGATATTATATGCTAGAATTCTTCCATGGTACTACCATAACGGTAGGCGGTTTCCCTCTATACTTCTGGAGGGTTATGCCCTCTAAGTACATTGTTTCTTACAATGGGAAAGGAGGGATTGCTATGGTTACATATTCGGAATTATTTCAATTTTGTTTGTTAATCGTTGCTATTGTAGGTCTTGTTTACAAGATTTCACATAAAAAATAATCGCCTGTCCTCAGAAAACTAGCGATTATTTTTTAGCTTTTATATGAGGGACAACCGTCTATCGGTAGTACCTTTTTATATTTTTATACTAAACTAGATTTCTTTATCTGTCAACGGATTTTTCACTCCCCAAACCACCAGTCATGGATAATGTTTGAAATATTCCTTTTTATAAACAATAAAATCACATAATTTCATGCTATACTTTTCCGACATTATGTGCTAAAATTCTTCCATGGTACTACCATAACGGTAGGCGGTTTCCCTCTGTACTTCTGGAGGGTTATGCCCTCTAAGTACATTGTTTCTTACAATGGGAAAGGAGGGATTGCTATGGTTACATATTCAGAATTGTTTGAATTTTGTTTATTAATCGTTGCTATTGTAGGTCTTGTTTACAAGATTTCACATAAAAAATAATCGCCCAAGACTCTCAACCTTTGCGATTATTTTTTAATTAATTATATGAGGGACAACCGTCTATCGGTAGTACCTTTTTATATTTTTATATTAAACTAGATTTCTTTATCTGTCAACAGATTTTTCACTCCCCAAATCCCCAGTCCTTGATAATGTTTGAAATACATTAGGTACTTTTCGTGATTTTGATATAGCATAGTATATATCATCGGTCTATAGAAGATTAAAGGCAGGATTTTCATCTAATGCCCCTTTTTATTCCTACAACCTTCTCACCCACTGATGCACACTTCTCACACTCTTAGGTGCAACCCCTAGTACCAGCAAATAAACTTTATTTTTCT
>JAWXVD010000283.1:0-2404 GCA_044425705.1 Eubacteriales bacterium
GGTAAAAATACTGGTCTTCGATGTATAAAAGGAGAAATGGTTAAGTATACGGTTCATAAAGCAGCACTTAGTGGTAAACATACAAAAGGTGTAGTTCAGGCAAATGGATGTGTTCATCCTTTCGTCCATAAAGACGTAAGGTCTGAAGTCTAAAACATTCATCCTTTCGTCCATAAAGGAGATGGTAATGTTAATTAACATAATTAAATTAGATCATTTTTATTTTTTTATCACATATAAAATGAGTGATCCTTATGAAGAAATTAAAAGAATCATGCGTTACAAAATTGAAAAATGGAGTGAAGAAACTACTAAGTTGGGATATTATGACTTTAAGGGTAGAATACAAGCATATAATTTCACATTCAAGCAGGACCCAAATTATTACTTTGATGGTGAGGATTGTGGTCCTTATTATAATTATTATGAAGAGTTAGTAGAAAAGCGAACACGACATGAACATGATCTTGCTAAAAACACTGCCATATCACATGCCAAAAACAATAATATGGTTAAGTTTAATGTTAAAATGAAAACTAAAGCACAATTGTTTAAACTTGTAGAGATGAAACGTCATTTACCAAAACTTACTGAAGACGATATAAATGAAATTTACGAAGTATACACAACTGAATGGAAAAGACATAATCAACAAAGTCAACAACAAAGTCAACAAACTCTTCTCAAGCAACCCGAACAACAGAGACAAATGACATATCAGAACCATAAAAAAGCAGTCATCGAATATATAAGAGATAAAGTTAATTATTATGCTAACAAGAAATCATTAACACAATTATTTAATCTCGTAGATTTGAAACAATACTTACCATCACTTACTGAAGACGATAGAAATGAAATTTACGAACAATATAGAACTGAATGGTCACAAAGGAACCAACAAAGGCTCGCACAAGAAGCCGAACATGAAGCGGAAAAACAACGTGAACTTAATGATAAAAAAAAACTCGAAAAACAAAGGAGAAAGGATACTAGTTATTCATCCACAGTACCCCAAACATTTACAATCCCTTACTTCTTCAAAACTGCCAGAAAACGTAATCTCTTCGCACAAGAGAACCCTGGATTAACAACAGCAAATGAAACCATCATACCTGACAAGAAGTTGAAACCATTAAAGGAAAAGTATATGAGACCGAATTTTGCTCGTGATCCTTACACATGGGAAATGGATCATTTACAATATCATGAACAGGTTACATATTTATTCTTCATCAACGTCAATACTAGATACTTATATGCATTCCCCGTAAGTACTAAGACATCAGTTGAAACTTATGATACATTTAATAAATTCCTTAATGCTGAACGTCAATTCGATCACATTGTTTCATCAGTAAGGGGTGATGGTGATAAAGGATTTCAAAACTTACCTCGTCAATTTAATAATATTAATTTTTACTTCCAATCCTCAAAATTTACATATCATAACAAAAATGTTGATGCAGTTATGAGGACGTTGAGGAATGCCTTAGGACCTAACAGTAACCATTTATGGAATGGTCATTCTGATCATGACAGAATCATTCAAGAACTAGTTAGACAGTACAATAACACATGGCATAGAGCAATAAATATGACACCTTACGAGATGCACACAGATGTGGATAAAGAATGGTCATATATTCGTGAAAAGACTGAAGTACTTAATGATGCTAAGTTTAGACAGACCATTGATGGACTACATTCATTTATACCTGGTGATAGGGTGATGGTTCATCTCGATTTTGGTAAAACAAACTTAATATTTGAGAAACGTCGTCGTGTATTTGATCGTACAGCAACATTTGTTAAATACGAAAATGGGAACGGATGTGTTGAACTAGATGAACCTATTCATAATTGGCAAATCATTGAAGTACCGATTTTTTATATTTCTAAACTTGGAACTAAAAAACTTAATCAGTTTTAATTTAAGAATTTCATTTTTTTAATGTTATATAAAATGAGTGACAACTGTGATAGACCAAACCAAAAATTGCGTAAAAGTAGGAAAAATAATTATTCAGCTATACTGAAAAAGATTAACACATCTATTCAGAACTATAAACGAAAGTTAATAGATATGGATATGTTTGATGATCCAATTATGGCTAAATTACAGTCCATACGATTTGTAGGTAGATTAACGGTCAGGGAAAGAGCTAAAATTAATGAATTGTTCAAATGTATAAAACATGATTCCTACTATAATTCAATGGATAGAATTCTCAATTTCGATCCTGATGAATTCCTTAGCCGTAATGGAATTACAAAAGATACTGAAAATCAGGTAATTAGTGTAACACCTACTCATATAAAGGAATTAGTTGAAGGAAACAAGGAATTTATTAACGAATGATTTCATTCATCATTTCATTAGCTCCACAGGAGCGTTTCGGGA
>JAWXVD010000090.1:0-13136 GCA_044425705.1 Eubacteriales bacterium
TACGTCGCATTTCTAAGCTGAATGAAAGAATTTCTTCGATATCTTCTTTCTCAAACAAGCCATTAGGATATAACAATTTAACAAAACCTGATACCATCGATGCACTTGCAGCCTTTTCTTCTTTCCCCCCCCCTTGCAAAAGAACCTGACGCCATGTAATCCTTCATAATCTGAATTCCATCTTTATCCTTAAATGTGATGCCTGCAACTTCATCAAAAGCTACGCAATCCCACATTCCAACAAGTCCAACCTGTTTCGTTCCCATATTATAGAATAAATTAGCTACTGTTGTCTGACCTCCAGATACAAGAATACTATTAGGAGAAATTTCTTTATAAATATGTGATTTACCTGTGCTTCTTGGTCCTAACTCACACAAATTGAAATTGTTCTCCACTAATGGAATCATACGTGTCATTAAAAGCCATTTTTCTCTTTCATTAAACTTATCAGCTTCCATTCCAGTGGAACGAAGTAAAATATTAATCCATTCTTCCTTAGAAAATTTCTCACGATTTTGTTTTAACTGATCTGAATCAATATGTGGCATTTGGATTGGTGTCAGCTTCTTTTTGTTAATTGGATTAACGTTCTTTTCTTCCTCGTAAAAATCATATTCCAACTGCACAATACACCAGATACCACCACATAGAAGTCTATCAAAATCTTTTGCGTAATGTGCATTGATAGGAACTTTCTTGATGCCTAAATTAGAGAACTCTGCTTCGTGTTGATTCTCTTTCAGATTCACATTTACACTGATTTTATCAATAACTGTGTAACTCCCTCTATCTGTTAAAATAGAAAGAATCTTCTGTGCTTCGTCTGGACGTACATAATTATCTGTTAGAATACGTTTTACATTTTCTACACCCTCAGTAATAATTGTCTCATCCTCTGAATTACAATATTGACCAAGCAAATACTCCAGGACATATACTGGAACATTTGCACCTTCTTTTATTTTTTTGTCAAATCCTTACGAACGATACGTCCATCAAAATATGTACGAAGTATTTTATCTATTTTTTGATTAGGATTTTCATCTAAATGCTCTTCTTTTAAAGCCATGCCTTTTTCATCCTTTCACGCTCAGTCCAATGTGATTGTTCTCTCTGTAAATATTTCTTAAACCAATTTAATTTTAGCTTTACATCATCATCACATGTTTTACTTTGTTCATCTACCATTTTTAACGATTTCTGAATTATTTGAAGATATGACTTAGCATTTTTTCCATACCCCCTGAGATAAGACAGATAGTATTGTTTATCTTCATCTAATAGAACCATGATGTCACATGTTCTTTGTGATATTTCATTAACAACTTCTTTAGCGATAATTATTCGTGGATAAAGAGCCTTCTTACTTTCTAATATATATGCATTTACCAGCCCTGAACCCCATACCATTAAATCATCCATATATATTTGCCCTTTAGAAATTCCTCCTCTAATCAGATAACCACAATTCAAAAAGTGTTCTGTAATATATGTAACAAATTCTATCAGAAATTCTAATCCACTTTGTCCATAGCTTGTATCTATTGCAATTACCACATTGTCAGAAAAAAATTTAATTTGAAGATTCTTAAAATAAAATCCTGAGCTTTTAATTTTTTTCCAACTATTATATATGTTATATACATGATTTAGATGTTCATCATTCTTATCATGCAAAATTGTATAAGAGCTACCAAGTAGGTCTAATGAAGCCACATAACATTCAGTTGTTTTCTTTTCCACCTTAATCACCTTCTTCTACATTATATTACGCATAAATTCATCCAAAATATATGTCCATGATTGTTCGTCAACTATTATTCCAAATATATTCTCTATTTTATTTTTAAACTCAATCATACTTGCTTTACAATTTGCATCACCATTTAATACCGCTCCCATTTTTCTTGTATCAACAGCACATTCATGATATTTAGGATTTCCAAACTGAAAATCTGGTGTATAAATATTTGTATAGTCCTTCTGTGTTACCCATGCTGCTCCCATTTCATTTAAACATGCTGGACTTTCTAAATATTCATTTGACCAAAGAATAATAACAAATAAATTACAGTTAAAATTTTCTCTTAAATAATCATAAATAGGTACATCCAATGGGATTTTGTGTAATGGATGAGATGTGTAAACTAATTGCTCATTCTTTACACCTATTCCGAGCCATATCCAATTTTATTGAATTGAGGTTCCCACCATAATTTTAAAAATCTATTATTGTCGCTTGAAGCCAATCCCTGTCTTGTTCTGGCTACATTTACAAGCGAATCGCAATTTTCAAAAGCTTCAATTATGCTTTGACTTGACCAATAGGCAATGGGCTGTCCAGGAATCATTAAATAATTATTTTGCGAGGATTCATAAAAATATCCACACATTTTATTTTTTAACGCTTCTACCGTTTTTATTTTCTGAACTTCCATTCCACCCTTAAATTCTGATAGCCTAATACAGTATGAAGGTTCTTTTGAAATCCCATTTTTTAATACGAACGCACAAATAGGAACAGTTGCTTCCTCAAATGCAGAGTATTCCATCTGAATCAATGATGAAATAGCCTTATTTCGGATAATATATTCTCTCAGTTTTTCATATGTTTTTATAAACATCCACACAAATGGTGTCATAAATGCCGAATACCCATCTTTTACACAAAAATCAAAATTCTTATAAATAAATACACTAAATAAATCTCCAGAATAATCCTTGTAATTATCCACAACAAATTTCTTCAACTGACCTTCTAATTTATTCATATAAGGTGGGTTCGTACATACCACAGTATACTTCTTTGATAATATCGAAGCCTGTTTTGTAAGTTTCAATATCGTTGGTAGCGTGTTTTGAATCCAATACTTCTTCTTTTTCTTTGTCTGTAAATCCCAAATCAATTTCTAATGCCTGTGTTACGATGTCAGGCTCAGTTTTTCCATCTTTTTCAGAAGAAAGAACACGCACTTTGGTAGGGAGGTAATCATTTACTTCCATAAAACGAATTGCACAGATACGATTGAACCAGGTATATGATACTTCCTCGATAACTGTATCAAATCCTCTTTCTTCCATCTGTTTTACTAAGAGTTTTCTTTGCTCACATTGATTCTTGTTCAAGGTTACTTCTGTACCAGCAACTGTTTTATATATTTCAAAGTCTGTCCCTTTTGTGATTGGCTCTTTCTGAAAATCTTTCGCTTTAATTCCAATCATTCCTGCTTTATCTGAAACAGATGCCATTAATTTCTATCTTGCTTCAATGGCAAACTTCTTTATACCCGTTTTATTCACAATCAAGCTCCTCTCATCTATGCATGTTTTCTAATTTGTTTTGCAACATACCAACGCATAATCCCTACATACTCTGGTAATTCTCCGTTTTCGTTTACTTCATAACAATATTTTTCCATTTTTTGTAACACAGGCATTGCATCCTGCCCTGGTTTCAATCTACTTAGTTGACCAATCAAAGGTCTTAATGCAGCTTTTCTATTTCCTATCAAATATCCTTGTGCATCATTCAAATTCAATTTAGTGTTTATATCATTTTGATAATCTGCATTTGAAGACACTATTATTCCAGCATTGTTATATGTAATTGTCTCCATATCTGCCTTTTTTTGCGGATTGATTTTCAAAACTTCATCGCCCTTACATGAATCACAAGTAAATCGCTCCTTTTGTACTTTTCCTTTATCATCTCTTTGTGTCTGATTACCAATACATACTACAAGAAGATTGTTGTAATCCATTTGATTTTCATCATTTCTTGCACAATAATGTTCTATCTTCACATTTTTATCTTTACGAATACGTTTCATACAGTATGCGCAGATATACCCTTGTTCTTCTAACAAACTTTTTCGTAAATCGGTTTTATCTAAACTATCGAAATCTGCACCTGGCGTTTCTCTTTGGATTTTCAAACTGGACGGTTCAGATTTTTTCTCAATATATATCATAAAATCCTCCTTACAGTTGTTCTACGTCATAAGATACTTTTGCTTCTACAACATCTGCATCATCATCACCCAATATATCTGTGAGTTTATCTAAAGATATTTTTGCTTCTAGATATTGTTCATCTGCAAGCTGCTGGTAAAATTTATTCTTTAATTCTAATACCTCTAATGGACGCACCTCTGCCTTCATCATTTCATTCATAACAGCAGACACATCTCTTCCATAAGTGTTATTGTCTGGTACATACACCTTGTAATTATCCAGTAATAGCAAGTGTTCTCTCTTAATATTAACCAATATGCTAGGTGCGTGTGTGGTAACGATAAATTGAATCTGTGGGAAGATATAGTGTAAGTCTTCCATAATTCGCTTCTGCCATTCTGGATGAAGATGCATATCTACTTCATCAATTAGAACAATTCCTGGGGTATTTGTTAGCGCATCTGATAGCAGTTGTGGATTCAGCACTGCCATACGATATGCAATATCAGCAACCATACTAATAGTGCTACGAAGTCCATCACTTAACATTTTCATTGGAAGTTTTTCTTTGTTCCCATTTTTCTCATAAGTAATTTCGATTTCATGGGTTTTCATCTTATATTCAAAATTCGCAATATTGTCCTGGTTATGAACTCCTGCGTAGCACATTCCCATTGCTTTCTTTACAACTTCTAGTTCTGGAACAACTACCCCTTCTTGGATTTGAATAGATGTCATCTGTTCAAACCATTTCATCATCAATTTATCATTAGAAGCAGAATCTAAACAGTCAATATAGCCACTTGTTCTTGTGAATTTTGCATTTGTGTCACTATTTCTTTTCTGTTTCTTCTGTATATATAATCTGCCAGTGCCATAATACGCAATCAATGGAAGAATTGTTTCTTTATTTCCTTCACGCACTTTATTCTGGAGTGAAGCAGCATATTCCATAATGCTTTTAGCACCTGTAATAATCGTTCTTCCATTTACACCTTGAAGAGAGCGACTCCATTCCATATCTTTATCATTTAGTGAGCCAGTCACATCTATTTCTACTGGAAACTGTGCTTCGGCATCAATACGACTTCCCAATTCATACATCTTCCGGTGTGCATCATCTGATATAATTCCATTAGAAGGAATACCATCAAATCCTGCTATATAACTTCCCATTGCTGTTGCAACTGCATCCAAAAGACTTGACTTTCCAGCACCATTCACACCGACTAATACTGTGTAATCTGGATTAAAATTAACATCTAATTCATCATAGCAACGAAAATTTTTCAATTTCATTGTTTTTAAATACATTCTGTTCACCTCCGATTAGCTTAATGTTATTATTATATCCGTTTCTAATTCATTCATAAGTTTCTTTTTCATATCAGCAAGGAAATTATCAATATCTGTTTCATTTTCCAGAGAGTATGTTCTCGCTCCAGTTACCTTACTTATTGATACATTCTTACGTGCTTTTTGCTTAGGTTTACTTACTGGTGTAACAGGTGTTGGTATAGTATCTTCTCCACTTGGATTCGTTGGTGGTATTGGACCTGATGCTGACTGATGTTTTCTCTCGTAATCTTCTATTTCATCCAAGCAACGTAACTTTAAGGTATCACTTTCTAGTCGAATATTTTTCACACCTGCTATCTCATTTGAAGTTTCTAATTTTTTCTTGATTTCTTGAAATTTCGTTGCAATTATATCCTGATTACTTACATATGTCTTGCTGTTCTCGAAGATTGCAATGTATTTCAATGTTTTCTCAAAGATTGTTTTCTGCTCTCCCTTAAAGAAATCAAATACAGGTGCAGTATCTTCCGCATCGTCTAATAAATCATCACGCTTCTGATCTACTAATTTATAGAATTGGCTAATAAAGATAATGACTGGCTGTTCAAGGTTAATGACATTCTTCCCATCTTGAATAACATAGCCACTAGCCATTGCACATCTTTTGAATCGAATCCATAAGGCGCAACGCCGAACTTATCCTGTAATGCTTTCAATGATGTTTTAACGTGTCTCTGATTATTCAGAGAAATCATATTAACAACTTCTTCAAGTGCCAGTTTATTAGGTGTCTTATCTTCTATTCCAATAAATGAACTCTGACCATTGCCTTCGTTGAATACAGCAGAAATATCGGATAATTCTGGTGATGTTTCCATGTAGGTCAATTTGTTATACTGCATTGCAACAAGTTTTCCTAATGCTTCATTGATACGTATAGATGCATCTCTGAAAGATATACTTACTTTATCTCCATTTACATAGATGTCTGCATTTTTCAGTGCATCTTCGATGAAGATTCTAATACGATCTTTTTTTTCAATTCTCTCATCTTCTTTGGCACGTCTGATACTTTCAAAGCTTCCCTTTGCACCTGTGGCATGTTTATTCAAGAATTTATATATCTTGATTGATTCTGTAATTTCATCTAAGAATGTGCTATCGTTTGGCATTTTCACAATAACTGTCTGCTCTGATGTTGATAAAATACGCAATGCCGCATCTGTATAATCCCCACCGTAAGGTGTAATAATTGCGACACCTATGTAATTAGATTGATTTCCTTTAAAAAATCTATCATCTACTTTTTGATTAAATGGGAATAGATAACGATTGCTGTATCTATATTTTTTCTCTGTATAAATCTCTTCAAATATGACAGTAGATGATTCTCCGATAATTTCTCCCATTTCTACAGATTCATTATTGATAGCATTATTGATTTCCTGTTCTTCGTTTGTAAGAAAGATATATATTTCTCCATTCTTCTGTACTAACGTCTGCTTAATCAATCTCTTTAAGGACTCTTCTACTTTACCACGTACTTCGATTCTGTCATCATTAATATTAGAAATCATAAGTGTAGTAAGGTTGTCCACGTTCGCCTTGATTTCTTTTACATATTTAATCATGAACAACACTTTAAGAAGTTCAACATCAAACTCCTCTAATTTGCTATTATCAGCAGCTTGTGTAATTACTGTACTGTGCTGATGATCGATAAACTTGTGTAATGGATCATAGAAGAAGCTAAAAGGAACTAATATGCCTTCTTCTTTATCCATAATTCTAATCGCAGATTCCTGGAATAATGCAAGCATAGAACGTGATTGGTCAGATAAATGTTTTCCACTTGCACCATGTGTTCTTACAGCTGTTAATACCTGCCCTAATAGATTGAACTGATATGGTATGAATGGGTAGCACTCCGCAAAATCCACTTTGTCGGAATACAATTTCTTATCTGCTGTATCTGCTGTGAATGTAATTAGATTCTTTATAATCGATTCATATTTCTCATACATAAGGCGAAGTGTCTGATTTGCCACTTCATTCTTCTCAAGTACCCGCTTCCTGATTACTTCGTCTACATTCGAAGCAGATAAGGATAATCTGGTATCAAAACGTCCTTGAATCTTAGAAAAATCATTTCCCTTTGTCTTTGTAATAGAATCTATATCTTCCTGACTTGTTACAATAACCCATGCTTTTCCTCTACAAGCTGTTCCTAAATCCTCAACGATAGTCTGTAAGTTCAACATAAGCTGTGTATCATCAGCTATATACTGACCAATTTCGTCTACTAAGAAAATAACATGATGATTAGAACCTTTTTTCGCACAATATTCCTGTACCAATCCTACAAGTTTCTCAATGCTTAAATCATAATTGCCTTTTGCATTTTTACACCAGTTCCTAGCTGCTTCTTCACTCATGAAATTCATCTCAACAAGTGTTTTTACAATCTTATCCTGAATAACTGCAAATGCCTGCCTCTTTTTCTCCCATTCAGTAGCAGCATTTTTCTGGAACAAATCTTTAAATTCATCAAATCTTCCTTCGTTATCTAAATGACGCTCAAATTCTGCAAGATATGGGATAGAGCCGCAATATCCTTGCATTTCATTGAATACTTTCATGAATACTTCAACAATTGCTTCTTTTCCAGAACCTACTTTTGCAGAACCCTTAGAATCAATATTAAAAAGCATAACATCTGATGATATGTTTCCAGAAGTTGCCATTTCTGCTATCAGTATAGGGTCGTCAATCTTTGGTCTGATGCTTGCATCAGACTTGCATCCTGTAAAATATTCGATTGCTCTTTTATTTTCAACCGTACTATTTTGTAAGATATAGGAAAGAATCTTCAAGAAGTGAGATTTACCACTTCCAAAGAAACCAGAAATCCATACACCCATTTTATCTGTATTTCCATTAATTCCTTTTTCATAATTCTCAAAGAAATCTCTAAAATGCTTTAATAATTCTTTTGTTACAACGTACTCATCTAATTCCTGATATATATTTTCTTCATCAGACTGACCTACTTTGATTACACCTTTAATATCACGATCAATCTTTTTCTCAAACATGCTCTGTAATTGCATTTTGTATCCTCCCTCATTTATACCAGATGAAATGCTCTGTAATAGTTCTTACTGTCGATTGTATTAAATAATTTCAAATCTTGTCCGCTATATTTTCCTGGATAAAACAAAATCACAGGCGATGTATCGAACACCTGATGAAGATTATTCAAAATGTTGTGTGATGCTATGATAGGGTGGCACTTACCAACACCAGTTAAAAATACTACTTTGTTAGTAAGGTCATTCTCTAATATCTTGCCTAATATCAGATTCAATTCATTTGTTTCATCCAATCCCAATGTCTCCACAAGGTTATCTGCTATTTCAAAGAAACCATTCTCTTTCTCTAAATCGAAAAATGCTTCTAAATAGCCTTCTTCCTCTAATATCTCTATCATCAAACGATGAAAGCAGCTTTACTGCTTCCTCTGGCAATGAAGATAATCTGCTATATACATAATTAAAGGTTCTTCTTAATCTAGTTGCATTTCTTAACTGGAATAGGTTGTTTTCTTCCACTTTCTTCCATGCTTCATCTTTTGACATTCCCTGGTTTAACAGTTCTGCTAATTTCTTGGATTCTAGAAATGCAAAAAGCTGTGACACCATTCCTGCACTATATTCCATGTAGAGTTCTCCTATCATAATTCAAATTTTATCAGTTTAACTGTCCGATAATATGGACTTATTTATCCTTGTTTTCAAAAATAATTTCAACTAAATCTCCAATGTCGCATTGTAATTCATTACAAATTTTTTCCATTACAGTTAATGTAACGGGCTCACCATTGGTCATTTTTGCAATGGTTCCTGTACTAATACCCGTTTTCTCTCTCAGATCACCCTTATTCATTCCCTCATCTATTAACTTTTTCCATAATTTGTTGTATGAAATTGCCATATTTTAACCTCTTCATTTTCTCTTACAGACATTTGTTTTATGTATATTTCGTAATTTTTAAAACATCTATCAGTTCATAATTACGCATATTCTTATTGTACTCTACCAATAGTAAAAAAGCAAAAGGAATATCTATTTTTTTAAACATTCCTTTTGTTTTTTTAAAGCATTCTAATTTTATAAAAACAGAGAGTTGCCTCCCCCCAGACCGTCCTGAAACCTAGGTTTTAAGCATAAATTCAGCCTTTTTTCTTTCTATATACATTGAAAACTGAATAAAATGCACACATGATTGAAAAGAGGCTTATGCTATAGTCATTAATTCCATCATTTTCTCAAATCCTAGTAGATTTTTTGCTCTTTCTATATTATATCCAAGGCAAAACAGTGCAAATTCTCCAGTCACCTTTTTTATGCCTCTCAGCAGAAAATAGGTGGCTCCCATAGCTCTCTTTATAGTTCCAAATGGATATTCTGATAGACACATCCGTTGACTCATTTTTTCTCGGTTTGGTTTTAAGAAAATTTTTACCACTTTTATTTTTTGATACTTTACCTTTGGCTTCATCTCTACAAATTTTTCTTCTAGTAGTTGTTCTTTTACCAATCCTTGTTCTTTTGTTTCTAACCATGTTTTGCATGGTTTTTCTAATGTATCTTTCGTAAAATCAATTTCTTTCCATTCATTTTTTCCTTTATAACACTTATTTCTATTAGGACAATGTTTGCAAGCATTTTTATTAGCATAGCGAATATTTCCGTTTTTCTTCACATATTTTTGTCGTAAAATTTCTCCCATGGGACAGTACACTAAACTTCTCTCGGGATCTCTTACAAAATATCCTTCTTTTGCTTTTGCTTGCATTTCTTCTGGCGTTCCATAAGGTGATGTTATTTTACCTTCTTCTGTTACTGCATCTTTTATTTTTCGTCTCACTTCCACTACTTTGATTTCCGGCATCACATCTTTGTATACATCTGGAATTTCGCCCATGTGTAAGCATTTTTTTATTTCTTCTACACGGGTGCTTGTTTTATCAATTTCTTCTACTTCTTCATATGATATTTTTAATTCATATCCATCTTTTCCATCTGCGGTTATGACATGTGGAATGATTCCATTTTCTAAACAGCCAATCATATCTTCACTGCTTTCATAACCTCGATCTGCTACTACTTCTAAAATTTCACCCAGTAAATATATATGGCATATTTTATTCCCTCCAGAATATAGGTTTTCCTACTTCTAATTATACTGTATTTTTTATAAAAAATCTTAATTTGTATGCAATTTATTCAGTTTTCAATGTACAATTTTCTCTATGTTAAACACCTTGTTAGTAGGTGATTAAACCTTATTGTATGAATCGAAATTCATGCTAGTTTTCGGACAGTCTGCCCCGAAAAATTGTCAATAAAATTTTAACTTTTTCTTAATATTTCTTTATTTTATTTTTATCGCATTTTATTATTTATAATTGTGTTGTGTGTCACATTGTTCAACTCCTTTGAGCAAAAAGAAAAGACACAGCCGAAGCTGTGCCTAAATATTAATTATCATATGATTAAGGTTTTGTTTTACATGTCCACTACTTCATCTTCCTCTTCTTTTTGATATGATTCTGACAACTTCCATTGTATATGATCTTGTAATGGTTTTTCACCGTTATAAAAACATACAAATTTTGGATTTGGAATTTTGATGATTTTTATACCAAATAAAGCGAGAAGACTATTCTCTCATTTTCCTTGAATAGGATAGATAATTGATACTTTCGTATTATATATTTGAATACATATATACGAAGTTATTAGAACTCTTGCTTTTATATCCCTATTGCAATCACTTCGTTTAAAAAACAAGTTGCATTATACACAAAAATGAACATTAACACTAACGGCAATTTATGTTGTTAATATTTTTAATCATATAGATATTATGCCGATAAAATGTTATACTAAAAATACACTCAAATTATCAATAAAAAGGCAGGTGTTTTATGAAATATTATTCAGTCTCAGAAATTGCAGATAAATGGAATTTATCACAGCGTACCATAAGAAATTATTGTCACAAAGGACAAATAGTCGGTGCCCTTATGGTCGGAAAAACTTGGAGTATTCCAAAAACAGCTGAAAAACCACTACGAAAAAATCGTCTAAATAATAAAATGACTACATTACTTTCTATCTTAAAAGAAGAAAAAGATCGAAAATTATCTGGTGGAATGTATCACAAAATTCAAATTGATTTTACTTACAATACAAACCATATGGAGGGGAGTCGTTTAACCCAAGACCAGACTCGTTATATCTATGAAACTAATACAATTGGAATAGAGAAAGATATATTAAATGTAGATGATATTATAGAAACTACGAATCATTTTAGATGCATCGATTTAGTCATTGATCATGCACATTTAAAATTAACTGAAAGTTTTATTAAGCAACTTCATTTTATCTTAAAAATTGGTACCTCTGATGCTAGAGATGATTGGTTTCAAGTTGGGGATTACAAAAAAATGCCAAATGAAGTTGGAGGACAAAAGACAACCTCTCCCAAACTGGTATCACATGAAATCAAGTTACTTTTACAATGGTATGCAACAATAGAAAAAAAAACACTCTATGATTTGATAGAATTTCATTATAGATTTGAAATGATTCATCCTTTTCAAGACGGAAATGGGCGTATTGGGCGTTTGATTCTATTAAAAGAATGTCTAAAATATAACATTGTACCTTTTATTATTGATGAACCACTAAAGCTTTATTATTATCGTGGATTAAAAGAATATGCTTATGAGAAAGAGTATTTGGTAGATACTTGCTTAACAGCGCAGGATGTTTTTAAAAAACATTTGGATTATTTTGAAATAGCATATGACGATAGATCTAATTTATAAAACTAGAAGAAAAAAATTTTGTTGACGGACAGACTTGTATTAGCTAGCTGTTTTTATAGAAAAATTGTAATCATATATTTCATAAAACAAAAATCAGACAAAAGTTATGTATTCAAATAACCTTGTCTGATTTTTATTTTATTATTTTTATTCCCAAAATCACCTTATGGAAATTATGATATCATTGATACCTAGTCAAATTTAAATCCAGCTAATAAAGAACCTAAATTTGTAGTAACAGCTTCTGTTTTAGGTAATTCAAAAGTTTCTTCTACTTCCACTTCTTCTGGTTCTTCAAGAGCTTTGATGCTAAGTGATAATTTACCATCTTTAATAGCGATTACTTTTACAGTAACCTCATCACCAACGTGTAGCACATCAGCAGGTGATTTAATTCTCTTAACTGAGATTTGTGAAATATGAACTAACCCTGATAATCCATTGCTCAATTTTACAAATGCACCGAAGTCTTTTAAGGAATCCACTTTACCTTCTAATACAACGCCAACTTTTACGCTATCGAGTTGTTCCTTACGCTTTGCAGCAGCTTCTTCTAATAAAAGTTCTTTTGCAGAAAGTACTAATTTTTTTGCTTCAGGATCAACTGTAATCACTTGAACTTTGACTTTTTTGTTTAACCATTCATTTAAGTCTTCTATGTAAGTTAATGATAATTTTGAAGCTGGAATAAAACCACGAATATTTTCTACATTAACGATAACACCAGCTTTCACAATACCTGCAATTTTTAAAGTTAATACTGTTTTTTCTTGTAAATATTCTTGTAGTACTGCCCACATTGGATCCACTTCATCAGAAATAACAACTGGGTTGTTATTCATTTCTTTGTAAGATTCTTCTAATTCTTTTGAAAAATCCTCCATTGTTAAATTTTCTTCCATTATAATACCTATACCTTTCCCTGAATAATCAAAACTTATGTTTTTATTATTCTTTTAAAAATTCACTTAATATTAC
>JAWXVD010000284.1:0-2385 GCA_044425705.1 Eubacteriales bacterium
AAATATGATAAACGAAGCCTATTCAATGGATATTGGAAAGAAAATCAAGGCTCAACAAGAGCAAGCAATTAAAGATGGGCAATTTGTAGGTGCTAAACCACCATACGGTTACAAAAAATCTCCTAATGATTGTCATAAACTAATTGTAAATGAAGATACTGCACCTATTGTAAAGCGTATCTTTGAAATGGCAAGCACTGGTACTGGACTTACAGCTATATGCCTTACATTAAACGCTGAGAAAATACCCACAGCAGGAAAATATAATTTTGAAAGCGGAATTGACACTAGCACAAGATTTAACGGTATATGGAACACTAGGACAATCGGAAAATTGATACAAAGCGAAACCTACTTAGGACATTTGGTACAAGGTCGTAGTACATCGTTTAATCGTAAGCAGACACAAAAAGATAAATCAGAATGGGTAAAAGTTGAAAATACCCATGAAGCGATTATCTCACAAGAATTGTTTGATAAGGTGCAGAAAGTTCGCAATAAAAAGTCCGTTGAATATAAGGGCGATTGGTCGGAGAATATTTTCAAGGGCAAAATCTTTTGTGGTCATTGTGGCAAAAATCTTCATAGACAGAAAGATACACGAGTAAAAACTGCTGATTTTTATTATTTCAAGTGTATTTCAAATTATCGTATTCATAAAGGATATTGCAATAGCGGCAGAAGTGTCAAAGAAGAAACTATCTCGCAAATTGTACTAGATATTATCGAAAAACAGTCTGCTGCTATCTTTGGTATAAGCCTTTCTATGAAAAAACAAAGTAGAGATATTGACAAAAGGCTAAAATCTCAAAGCGATGAACTTTCTCTTATTGCAAAAGACATTGATAAACACAGAAAATATTTGAAAAGCCTTTACGAAAACTTGGCAAGTGGCATTATTGATGTTACAGAATACAAAGTGCTAAAGCAAGGCTATGAAGAAAAAATTGAAACTGCTCGAACTTATTATTTTGAACTGGAAATACAAGTAAAAACACTAAATGAGCAAATATATAATCTCCAATCACTGGACAATAATTTGAAGACAGTAAACAAAAAAGCAGTTTTAACACGAGAAATTATAGAAAATCTTATTGAAAAAATCGTTGTATTTGATAAAGATAATATTGAAATCATATTTAAGTTTTCAAATAGCTTTCCTCTTTTAAAGGAGGTGCTTGGAGATGAATAATCGTAAAGTTGTCCTTTATATCAGATTATCGGTTGAAGATGCAAAAACGGACAGTTTAAGCATAGAAAATCAACAAAAGCTACTTTATCGCCACTTAGAGGATATGCCTGAATATGCAGACCTTGAAGTGTTAGAGATGGTGGATAATGGTTACACTGGCACCAACCTTGAAAGACCTAAGATGACCGAACTTCTTAATATGGTGCGTGAAAACAAGATAGCTTGTCTCCTGTGTAAAGATTTTAGTCGTTTTAGTCGCAATATGCTTGAAATGGGTTATTTTTTTGAAAAGGTATTTCCTCTCTTTGGTACAAGGTTTATTGCTGTTACAGAGCATTTTGACAGCAAGTCTTATGGCGATAACACTGGTGGTATTGATGTAACATTCAAGTATCTAATCAGCGAATATTACAGTAAGGATTTGTCCGTAAAATCAAAATCTGCACGACACGCAAAAATGAAGCGTGGAGAATATGTTTCAACCAATACTTTCTATGGCTACAAACTTGATGAGAATAGAAATATGGTTATTGATGAAGAAGCTGCTGATGTAATTAGGTTGATGTTTAAAATGACACTTGAAGGGCATATTCCTACTCGTATTCAAAATGAATTATATCATCGAAAAATTCTAACACCATCTGAATATAAGGCAAGTAAAGGAAAACATTATTATAAGCCACCTTTAGTACCTGCTTTATGGTCACAGACTGTTATACTGGCTAAACTTCGTGATGAGCGTTATACTGGTACTTATGTTATGGGTAAAAGTGAAGTTAAATCAGTTGGCAGTCGTGGTGTAAAAAAGAAAGATGAAAGCACATGGTATAAGATCCCTAATCATTATCCAGCTATCATTGATAAAGAAACTTTTGATAAAGCTAATGCTATTATCAAAGAGCAACGAACTCCAAAAAGCAGAAAAAACGGACATCTTCTTACAGAGAAAGTTTATTGTGGCACTTGTGGTCATCGTATGGCAAAGCGAAATAACATAGATCCCTTATTTAATTGCCGATTTAGTTTAGGTATAGAAGATTTTGTTTGCGATAGACTTGGTATTACTGCCAGTGTTCTTGAAAATATTGTTTTTACAGTTATGAAGAAACAAGCTGAAGTTGTACTAGGTGTGGCAGATGTTACCGACATATCACAGCTTGAAAAATTACTGGATAAGAAAAGTATGTTTGAAA
>JAWXVD010000091.1:0-13071 GCA_044425705.1 Eubacteriales bacterium
ATGTTGAATCAAAATAATATTATATCTACTGAGCGATTTATGGAAAAGATATGGGGATTTGATAGTGATTCGGAAATCAATGTGGTTTGGGTATATATTTCTTATTTGCGTAAAAAATTAACAGCCATTGATGCAAATATTCAAATTAAAGCTACTAGAAATACAGGATATTCGCTAGAAGAACGAGGATAAAAAAGAAACCGTATTTTCGTGGCAAAAATAGGTATTTCTAATGATAGGAAAAGTGCACATAAGTTAGAGTGGAGAAAAATAACCATGGAAAAAATATTACGAAGAAAATTTATAGGCCTTTCATTTAGCGTAGTAGTTATTGTATTATTGTTAATTGCTATTGTTCTTAATGTATCAAATTATATGGAGATAGATGATACAGCCAATGAAATTAGTAGTATTTTATCGGATAATGATGGAGTGTTTCCCAAGGTAATGGAGAGAGATTCTAAAAAATTATCACAAGAAACGCCATATGCAACTAGATATTTCACCGTGAAATTAAGTGAGTCTAGTGAAGTGATCAGTGTGGACACTAGAAATATTCAAATGGTAAGTACTGATGATGCGATTTCCTATGGGAAAGACATTATTGACCAAGGAAAGCAATCAGATTTTTTTAGTCACTATAAATTAAGTTTAACTGAAACTGACTATGGGTATCTAGTAATTGGCATAGACTGTGCAGAGGAATTAAATTTATTTCATTCTTTTTTGATTTCTAGTGTACAAATTTGTCTAGTAGCGTTGGTATTGATTTTTATTCTCATTGTTTTATTTTCAAAAAAAGCAGTAAAACCAATTGTTGAAAGCTATAGAAAACAGCAACAATTTATCACAAATATCACCCATGAATTAAAAACTCCATTGGCTATCATTAAAACAAATACAGAAGTGATAGAATTTGAAAATGAAGAATCGGAATGGAGTAAAAGTATACATAATCAAATAGGACGGTTAAATGGATTGGTTAATTATCTTGTATCTCTTTCAAAAATGGATGAGGAGGGAAGAAAAATTATAAAAGTTGATTTTTCCCTTTCAGATGCTATGAGTGAAACGATGGAATCTTTCATTCTCTTAGCAAAGAGCGAAAATAAATTTTCACCCTCAGCGTCAGTGATTTCACCCTTGCAAGCAAGTGAAATCACTGGACTTAAAAATGAAAAAAAAGAAATTGATTTGCAGATTGCACCA
The DNA here is from genome assembly GCA_044425705.1 of Eubacteriales bacterium. GTDB lineage: Bacteria > Bacillota > Clostridia > Lachnospirales > Lachnospiraceae > JAWXVD01. Next base: position 1,210 of record JAWXVD010000091.1, read on the forward strand.
GATATTACTTATCATGGTGATGAACAATCTATACGATTATTGTTATCTATTTTAATGGACAATGCCATTAAATATAGTGTGGATGGAACTAAAATTTTTGCAATATTATCTCGTCATAAGGAGAAAATAATCATAGAAATTAATAATTTTGCTGAAAACTTGGAAGTTAAAAATTACAATATTTTATTTGAGAGATTTTATCGTTTAGAAAATTCCAGAAATAGTCAGACAGGGGGATTTGGAATTGGACTAGCGATAGCTAAGACAATTGTAAAAAATCATGGTGGTGATATTAAGGCAGAAAGTAAAGATGGAGAAAAAATAATTTTCAAAATTGAATTATAGAGGTTTTTTAAGAGAGACTATTCGGTTTCAGTTCGCATGTGACTTGTAACTGGATAGTTTCTCTTAAAATATTAGTGAAAAAAATACCACTGTCAAAATAAATGTAAAATATGTATGAATTTTAAGTAAGTTTTAAGTAAGCGTTGTATAATAACAAATGTAATAAGATAAAAGTACAGTTATTAATATGAGTTTTGGCAAAAGGGTGAAAATAAATTTCTACCCTCAGCATCAGTGATTTTACTCTTGCAAGCAAGTGAAAACACAGGACTAAACTATGAAAGACATAAGGAGGATATCAAAATGAGCGCACAAATGGTATTTAAACGCTATGAATTAAAATATTTATTAAATATAGAACAATATAGGGCATTGAAAGAAATCATGAAAGCACATATGGCTTTAGATCAATTTGGAAAGCATACAATTAATAATATCTATTTCGATACAGATAATTATCTTTTAATTAGAAGGTCATTAGAAAAACCTTGTTATAAAGAAAAATTAAGAGTACGCAGTTATGGCAGCACAAATGCAGATAGTAAAGTCTTTGTAGAGTTGAAGAAAAAATATGATGGTGTGGTTTACAAAAGAAGATTGGATTTGCAGGAAAAAGAAGCACTTGACTTTTTAGTGAGAGATATTCCATTGGAGCAACCAAGTCAAATTTCAAAAGAAGTACAGTATTTTATGAAATATTATGGAACTTTAGTTCCTAAAGTATATTTAAGTTATGAAAGAGAAGCTTTTTATGGATTAGTAAATTCAGATTTTCGCATGACATTTGATCAGAATATTCGAATGAAAGAGTATACGGAACTAGAATCAAAAGATAAGTCTGTGGAGGAAATTTTAAGCAAGGAACAAATTCTTTTGGAAGTGAAGACTGGAATGGGTATTCCAACCTGGTTACTTAACTTTTTTTCGGAAAATCAAATTTATAAAACTTCTTTTTCTAAATATGGTAGAGCTTATGAACAATTTCTGCTTCCTAAGTATATAAAACAACAGAAATATAAAGAAATTTTACAGAAGAATAAAGAATTAAATCAAAAAGTCTTAGATAGAAGTCAAAAAGGAGGAAGAACTTATGTTGCTTAATTCATTGTTTACAGGTATATTTGATACCAGCACAGAGACCACTATTGTAATAGAAAATTTTTTACTATGCATCTTAGTTTCCATTATAGTGGGAATTTTCATAGCGGTACTATATACATTTAAAACTAGATATACGAAAAGCTTTGTCATTACGTTAGCTACACTGCCAGCAGTGGTGGCTATGATTATTATGATGGTAAATGGAAATATTGGTGCAGGAGTAGCAGTGGCTGGAACCTTTAGTTTAGTAAGATTTCGTTCAGTGCCAGGAACGGCGAAAGAAATTGGTGCTATCTTTTTAGCTATGGGAGCAGGATTGGCACTAGGCATGGGGTATGTAGGATTTGCTATTGTCTTTGTAGTATTGATTAGTGTAGTTAACTTGCTCCTAACAATTAGTGGATTCGGTGAGGGAAAAGCTACCGAAAAAACATTGATTATTACTATGCCAGAAAATCTTGATTATACAAATATCTTTGAAGATTTATTTGAAATTTATACGAAAAGAGCTGAGTTGAACAAAGTGAAAACAACGAATATGGGAAGTTTATTAAAATTAACCTATGATATTGATTTGAGAGAAAGTAAAAATGAAAAAAATTTTTTAGATGAAATAAGATGTAGAAATGGAAATCTTGAAATTGTGTTAGCGAAACAAACAACTTTAGGGTTAGAACTATAGAAATAAACTTAGATTAGAATCTGATATTTGTGCTGAAGCGTCACAAATACTATTTATCCTAGAGCCAAATTTGAGATTTGGCATAGGTTTCTCAGCAAAAAGCGCTTCGGAATGAGAGGGAAATATGAAAAAATTAATCGTATTACTAGTTACGATAAGCTTATTTACAAGTAATTTGGTAGGATGTAGTAGTAAAACAGTAACAGTAGAAGAGGAAAATACCAGTGAAGAAAGTAGTGAAATTCAAGAGACAAATATTGCTACGATAGAAGTTACTAGTGATACAGTTTATATGGAACGGTTGACGTTAGAAATAGAAGATTTGTTTTCTAGTAATGACTATGAAGTAGGCTGTATCAATGATGAATATAGTACTATTATTTTGAGTGATAATGGTAGTACAGCGGAAAATACAACAGTAGCGATAGAAGGAAATACAATTACGATTACAGAAGAAGGTTCCTATTTACTTAGCGGTGTTTTAACAGAAGGACAAATCCTAGTAGATGCGCCAGAAGATGCAAAAATACAGTTGATTTTAGATGGCGTCACAATAACCAATTCAAACAGTGCTGCTATTTATGTAAAACAGGCAGATAAGGTTTTTGTTACAACGGAAAGTAATTCTGAAAATCAATTGCAGGTAACAATTATAGAAGATGAAACAGCAGAAACCAATGTAGATGCAGCAATTTTTGCAAAAGAAGATTTAACCTTAAATGGTGCAGGAACATTAATCATTGAATCTATTAATGGGAATGGTATTACTTCTAAAGATGATTTAGCAGTAACCAGTGGAACCTACCAAATTACTGCAGATTCTCATGGTTTAGAAGCCAATAACAGTATTCGTATCGCCAATGGCAATTTTACTATAACTGCAGGAAAAGATGCCTTACATGCAGATGAAGAAGATCATACATTAGGTTATATCTTTATTGCAGATGGCGAATTTGTAATAGATGTACAGGGAGACGCTATAGATAGTAGTTCACAAGTAGAGATCTTAAATGGAGATTTTGATGTGATTACAGCAGGTGGTAGTGCCAATGCGGTATCTACTAGTAGTTCTAGCAATGCCATGATGCAAGGAGGCATGTCACAACAACGTGGAAATACAATGCAGGGAAATGATTCTGGGGGAAATGCGACCCAAGGCAATGTTACTGGGGGGAATATGCGAGATATGAGTACAGTGGAAAATGTGCAGAAAGCCATGACAATTGATCTTGCAGCAGGTGGCCAAGGAGGCATGTCACAAGGTGCTCAAGGAAACATGTCAGAAGGTAATATGCAGCAAGGTAGTATGCCGGAGGGAGAAATGTCAGAAGGCGGTATGCAGCAAGGTAGTATGCCAGAGGGAGAAATGCCAGAGGGTGGTATGCAACAAGGTAGTATGCCAGAAGGCGGTATGCAGCAAGGCAATATGCCAGGAGGAGAAATGCCTCAGGATGGTATGATGCAAGGTGATATGGAACAAGGAATGATGCAACCAAGCATGGAAGGTGCAGAAGAAACTTTGGCAGAGACAGATGATGTGGACTCTATGAAGGCAGTGAAAGCAGATAGCTATATTATTATTCATGATGGAAATTTTGTCATTGATGCTTGTGATGATGCATTTCATTCCAATGTATACTTGGAAATTTTAGGTGGTGACTTTAGCATACAGACAGGGGATGATGCTATTCATGCCAATTATAGTACTTTAATTGCAGGTGGAATGATAGATATTATCACATGCTATGAGGGAATTGAAGGTCAGCAAATTGATATTACTGGAGGTGTAATTACTATCGTAAGCAATGATGATGGAATCAATTCGGCAAGCAGTGGATTAGATATTAGTGATAAGTCAATTTATATTAATATCTCAGGTGGGAGCATCACCATTGATGCATCCAATGAAGGTGATGGCTTAGATTCTAATGGAACGATAGAAATTTCAGGTGGAGAATTATTGATTTCATCAACTACAGATATTCGAGATACAGCGCTAGATTATCAAAATGAAGGCAGTATTACAGGTGGAATATTTATAGCCACAGGAAGTACTAGCCAAACGAGACAGAACTTTGGAGATGCATCTACACAGGCAAGTATTCTATTAGATTTGGATACGGTGCAAAGTGGAGATGTAATACTAACGGATAGCAATGGAACAGTTATAGTAGAATTTACGCCAGCTAAAGAATATCAAACAGTGACCATAAGTACACCAGACTTAGATGGTAGTGAAACCTATACCCTTGTTGCAGGAGATGAAACACATATTATTGAGATGGATGGATTGATTTACGGTCAAAATTCGGATCATGGTCCAGGAGGACGTTAGTGTGAAAAATAAGATTTTTCACACGGCAATTTGTACCTTACGGTCCAAAGTTGCCAGACTGAGAGAAAGGTATGGTTATTAAAATAATTTAAAATAGTAAAGATTAGATTAGGGGTAAAAGTACTTTTGTATCGTTACAGGTCACGTGTGAACGATAATATAAAAGTGTTGCTTTTATCCCTAGATTACGCATATTTTTTATATAATATTCATATATTTTTTAGAAAGAGGAATAATTTTTTAAAATACTACTTGCAGTGGGGTGGAAAGTATGCTAAAATGACAAAAACTTTGATACTGTAATGCGATAAAATCATTAGAGTTCTTGAGTGAATTGTAATGTAAGGTCATAGTTATTATCTGGAGAAGCTTACCTAGCGTAAGTGCCGAAGGTGTAAGGTGTAAAACCAATCTCTCAGGCAAAAGGACAGATTATATTCTTTGTTATTAGGATATTCATTTGTTGTTACGCCTGTGTAAAACCACAGGTTTTTTATTGCAAAAGATTAAAGTTAAACTAAGGGTAAAAATCATAGTTACCCATAGTACCAGTGATGATGTACATGCCAGTAGGTAAATCATTGGATTTATGATGAGGAGGAAGAAAAAATGGAGTTAGTAGCAAGTATCAATGGAAGTGTTAACAGTTTTGTATGGGGAATACCTGTATTATCATTATTGATTTTAACAGGTGTTTTGATGACCATCTTAACAAAAGGATTTCAGTTTAGCCATGTTTCACATTGGGCTAAGAACACAATTGGAAGTATCTTTAAGAAAAATGTATCTGGAAAAAATGATGACAAAGGTTCTATTTCACAGTTCCAAGCTCTCTGTACAGCTCTTGCAGCTACAGTAGGTGTTGGTAATATTGCTGGTGTTGCAACAGCTATCGTTTCAGGTGGACCTGGTGCAATCTTTTGGATGTGGATAGCAGCAATCTTTGGAACAATGACAAACTACTCTGAAAATGTACTTGGTATTTATTACCGTCGTAAAAATGTCAATGGCGAATGGGCCGGTGGTGCTATGTACTACTTATCGGATGGTGTAGGAAATTATAAAGGATGTAAACAAGTAGGTAAAGTCTTAGCCGTATTATTTAGTTGTTTTGCAGTATTGGCTTCATTTGGTATCGGTAATGCCAGCCAAATCAATACAATTTCTTCAAATATGTTAAGTGCATTCTCGATTCCAACATGGGTAACAGGTATCGTACTTATGATTTTAGCTGGTCTTGTTATTTTAGGTGGTATCAAACGTATCGCATCTGTAACTGAAAAAATCGTACCTGCAATGGTAGTTCTATATTTATTGGGAGCAATCACAATTGTTATTATTCATGCATCTTTAGTAGGTGATGCTTTTGCAGCAATCTTTGCTTTCGCTTTTGGATTTAAATCATTTGGTGGTGCTGTTCTTGGTGTAGCTGTTAAAAATGCAGTAACATGGGGATTCAAACGTGGTGTATTCTCAAATGAAGCTGGTCTTGGTTCATCAGTTATGGTACATAGTGCTTCAAACGTAAAAGAACCTGTACGTCAAGGTATGTGGGGAATTTTCGAAGTAGTTGCAGATACATTAGTAGTTTGTACATTAACAGCCCTTGTCATTCTTACAAGTGGATGTATGGATTTAAATACAGGAGAAATGTTAATTGAACTAGAAGGTTCAGTACTTGTTAGCAATGCATTCAGTAATGTATTCGGTGTGGCAGGTTCAAGCTTTATCGCTATTGCGATTTTATTATTTGCTTTCTCTACAGTATTAGGCTGGAGCTATTACGGTACAAAAGCTTGGGAATACTTATTTGGAACAAAATCAACTATGATATATAAAGCAGTCTTTGTAGTGTTTATCGTTGTTGGTGCTACAATGAACTTAAGTTTAGCATGGGATATCTCAGATACATTTAACGGCTTAATGGCAATCCCTAACTTAATCGGTGTACTTGCTCTTAGTCCAATGGTAATTAAAATCACAAAGAACTACGTACAACGTAATTTGAAAAATGAAAAGGTAGAACCTATTTTAAATGCAGATCCAGAAATTCAAAAAGCGGAAGCAGCTGCATTAGCTAGTGAAGAATAGTACAGGTGGAAAAAATAATAGACTTGGTGGCGTAACTGATAAGGTCTATTGAAAAATAGAAAGAGATGAAAAGAAGTTGGCGGAATTGCTGGTTTCTTTTCATCTCTTTTCATCTCTTTTTTCGAATTTGGAATATTAATCGTTGCAATTGTAGGTCTTGTTTACAAGATTGTACATAAAAAATAATCGCCCAAGCCTCAGAAACTTAGCGATTATTTTTTATAAGTCATGAGGGACAACCGTCTATCGGTAGTGCCTTTTTATGTTATAATCATAAACTAGATTTTCGTGGTTGTCAAATGAATTTTTGTATGGTTACAGGTCCGTGTGAACTGTAAGTTACTATTCACAGCATATTCCGCGAAGTGTTTTTGCAAGGCTTTTTTGCAAAAATCACGAGAATTTCATGTGCGAATTTGCGTCTTTTTGCAAATTCTGTACATACTGTTACTATATTAACTGTAACCGTTGTTGAAAAACCTACAATTAATGAAGGTATATGACAGTTTTTACGCCTTATCCTTGATTTGAAAAGCCACATACAAATTACCTAAAGAAAAAGCGGCGGCCATAAAGAATACATAGTGACTACCAAAGGTAGACCATATAACACCACCGATTGCAGCTGCAATAATTGAGACAACATGGTCTAGACTAGTTCCGGTTGAAAGAGTGGATGTGACTTCTTCGGGATTAACGGCGATTGATTTTAAGTAGACAGATTTTACCATTCCTATTTGCATGGATAATCGATCTAGGATGAATAACAGGTAAACAATAAATACAGAAAGTCCAGTGCTAGGTAATTCGTCAGAGGTAATGCCCCATACAACAAATCCATAAATCACATAAATTACGATAAAAGACAGTGCATCTACAAACATCATTTTACGGATGCCGAGTTGGTCAATCCATTTTCCAAGATAGCGCATAAAGAAAATACAAATAAAGCTAGAGCAGATAATTAATAGAGACATAGTATCTGCACCTTTTAATAGTAAATCTACCAGCACCCAAGAACCATATACATATGCAATTTGTTTTTGCACGCCATGTAAAGTAGTTAAAAGATAGTAGTATTTGTATTCCTTTCGAAAGACCAATTTAACTTTCTTGCGTGCACTCTTACTAGGCTTTATTCGATAAATTAAAAGAGTAGAAGCGATAATTGCACAAGCAAAGGCGATAGCACCAATGATAAATACTAAAATAATATCTGTTTGAAAAGAAAAAAATCCAAAGCGAAAGCCAAAAAATACAAGAAGTCCAGCAATAAAGCTAAAGACAGAACGAATACTGGCATATTGGCCCATACGATTTCCTATTTTATCAGGTTCAGCCAGTGACATGCCAATGCCATCTTGCAAAGGCATAAATAAATGCATACCCATAGAATTAATGAATAATAAGATTAGCATAAATCCGTAGCCAGGTGTTAAAATACCAAGAGCAAGAAGTCCAATAAAAGCGAAAATTTGTGCGATAAAGGCGGTTCGTAAATCACCTAAAGATGAAAGTAGAGCAATTACAACGGCACAAAGTAAACCAGGTAATTCACGTGGAAACTCAATAAATCCTCTTTGGGTGGCAGTGATATCGAATACTTCCTTAAAATAATTAGAGTAAATGGAATCACTAAATCCATTACCCAAGGCAACAAATGAAATTAAAATCATATATAAGATGATTTCTATGCTTATCTTTTTCTTAGGTGCGGAATCATTCATCATCATGGTAATTACCTTCTATAAATCCCCAGAAAAGTATTGAATTTACGGGGATTTCTCTTTCGTATGTTTTTATAAAAAAATTCTCCAGCGGTTATATTATACATGATGCTACCTATAATAGACAAGAAGATTATAAGAGTATGCAAAAGATATTTTTTGTGTAGTATTTTGTAACAGTTCAGCCATACATGCTCGTGAGGTGTTTTTGTACGTTTTTTTGCTAAAATAATCACTTGACAGTGCACTTTTATGGTGCTAAAGTGATGAAGTAACAAGTGATAACATTTTGATGTCTTATATTGTAGAAGAAACAATGTTAGAGAGGGAATTGAGTGCAAGTCTCAAGCGATCCGGTCACTGTGAATAGGGAGTGATATCACATAAGGTCATTGTATAAGTATTTATATGAGAAGACGTGATAGAGCATTGATCTATGAGCCAGGAAACCTGCTAGTTATGTGTTGGATGAAACTTCCGTGTAAAGTTTATCTTCTTTTTTGTGTGAAAATTTATATTAGTGTGATAGCCAGATGGGCTATTTATTTTTAATACAACTAAGAATCTAGATTTTATATTGCAAAGTCACCAACTAGAGCGTAGAGGGATGAAATGAGAGCGATATAAGATCTTTTTTTATACCTTCTATCATGACAGAACGGTCATATTAACAATGGGTTCGATTGAAAATAAGGTTTTCGATCAGACTAAGAAAAAGAGAAGGAGATCAAGAATGAACCGAAAAGAAAGAAAAATTGTTGCGATACTCGGAATTATCGCAATGACACAAGCAGTAGTACCAGTTTCAAACGCAATGCACATAATGGAAGGATATCTTCCCTTAACATTTTGTATTGCTTGGGGAATATTATGTATTCCATTTGTAGTGGCGGGATTTATGTCACTGAAGAAAAAAATCAATGAAAATCGTAGAGTCCTTACTATGATTGCTATGTCAGGAGCTTTTATTTTTGTGATTTCATCACTAAAAATTCCATCTGTAACAGGAAGCTGTTCTCATATGACGGGAACTGGATTAGGTGCTATTCTTTTAGGACCAAGTGCAGTTAGTATTTTAGGAATTATTGTATTGTTGTTCCAAGCTATTTTATTGGCACATGGTGGGTTAACTACTTTGGGAGCTAATGCTTTTTCAATGACAATTGTAGGTCCATTTGTTACATATGGTATTTACAAATTGTGTGGAAAGATGAATGTAAATAAGAAAGCAAGTATTTTTCTTGCAGCAGCACTGGGTGATTTATTAACTTATTGTGTCACCAGTGTACAATTGGCAATGGCATACCCTTCGGAAGTAGGTGGTGTGGGAGCATCTATTATAAAATTTTTAAGTGTATTTGCACCTACTCAATTACCACTTGCTATCTTAGAAGGCATTATTACTGTGTTGATCGTGATGATGTTAGAAACCTATGCAAAACCAGAACTTCGCTTAATTGGATACTTAAAGGATAAAAAATAACTTTGATAAATAGGAAAGGGGAAAATAAGATGCAAGGAAAAGAAAACAGTAATATGAAAACACTTTATATAACATTATTAATTATAGTAGTATTAATGGTTGCAGTACCATTTTTAGCATTGAAAGGTGCAGAGTTTGGTGGTTCAGACGATGCAGGTAGTGTGATGGTAGAAGAAATTGTTGGAGAGTACGAACCATGGTTTACACCGATCTTAGAATCTTACTTAGATGGAGAAATTCCGGGCGAAATCGAAAGTTTATTATTCTGTGTTCAAACAGGAATTGGTGTAGGCATTATTGCCTTTATAATGGGTAGATTTGTGGAACGGAAGAAATGGACGGATAAGTATGGAGAGCAAGAGGAGGGTTATTAACATGATTGCGATTGACAAAGCCTGTTATCATTCAAAATTAAGGTATGAAAATCCAGAACAGAAAATATTATATGGAGTGATAACACTTCTTATCTGTGTTGCGGGCAAATCTTATGGAGTGGCAGTTGTTGTGTTTTTAGTCAATACTTACCTTATTGTGCATAAAAGCGGAGTGGCGTATTCTAAATATCTTCATTATATGAAAATACCATTGACATTTATTTTATTAAGTACCATATCAATTATGATAAATTTTTCTAAGCAACCCTTAGATGCATTTGCGGTATTACTACCTTTTACAATAGAAGGTAGTAATATTTATATGACTAGCAGTGTGGAATCTTTTTACTTTGCAGGACTATTAATCTTAACCGCACTAGCTAGTGTAACAAACTTATATTTTATTTCGTTGACAACGCCTATGCCTGATATTTTAATGGTGATGCAAGAAGCAAAAGTTCCAGTATTATTTGTAGAGTTGATGCTATTAATTTATCGTTATATTTTTATTTTGTTGGAAGTAGCAGACAATATTCATAAGGCACAGTTAGTACGTTTGGGAAATAAAGATTATAAGACATCTATACAATCTTTTGGACAGTTGATTAGTGTGTTATTTATTCGAGCCATGAAGAAATCAAATGCCTTGTATGATGCTATGGAAGCACGTGGATATGATGGACGAATCAATGTTTTAAAGGAAAGTAAGGAATCAAAAAAAGTGGTGACACTGGCAATCGTATGTTTTGAGATCATGTTGGTGGGAATTATAGTATTAGAAGTGATTTTGAAAAATTCTTAATATGGTAGAACGAAAAAATAAAAAATTATTTTTATAAGATTTTTCATGCTGTAAGTTCTCTTTTATAAGGAAAAATTGTTAGATGAAAAGAAAGTGATGGTTGAGAATATAGATGAGAGATGTGATTTTAAAAGCAGAAAACGTATATTTTTCTTATGATGATGAAAAAGAGCATGCCCTAAATGGATTATCATTAGAGATAGAAAGAGGAAAAAAGGTCGCAATTATGGGTGCTAATGGTTCTGGAAAATCCACATTCTTTTTCTGTTGTAATGGACTCCACAAGCCTTCTAGTGGCACCGTGTATTTTCATGGTAAACCTTTAGATTATTCAAGAAAAGGACTACTTGATTTACGAAGTAAGGTAGGTATCGTATTTCAAGATCCTGATAATCAATTGTTTTCTGCCAGTGTATATCAAGAAATTTCATTTGGCATATTAAATAAAGGCGTACTGGAACAAGAAGCCAAAGAAGCAGTAGAAGATATCATCGCCCAAATGGAAATCACACCTTTTCGTCATAAACCTACCCATGCCTTAAGTGGTGGACAAAAGAAGCAAGTTTCTATTGCTGATATTCTAGTGATGAAGCCAGAAGTGATTATTTTAGACGAGCCTACGGCTGCACTAGATCCTAAGCATACCGCTATGGTAAATGAAACGATGAATCAATTAACAAAAGAGGGAATGACTGTGTTGATGTCATTGCATGATGTAGATTATGCAATGGAATGGGCAGATCAGGTTTTATTATTCCATGAAGGTATCTTATTGAAAGCAGGAACACCAGAAGAAGTGTTTTCTGATTGGGAAGCATTAGAAAAAACCAATCTGCATCAGCCATCTGTGATGCGTGTGTTTTTGCAATTGCAGGGAAAAAACTTATTACCTCAAGATAGTATGATGCCTAAGACGGTGGAA
>JAWXVD010000285.1:0-2368 GCA_044425705.1 Eubacteriales bacterium
TTGTGCACTATTAAAAAATGCATTCCACCTAAAAAGCAACTGAGCATTGTGTAGCAACTAGACTTTTAGCTATTTTTAGAGAGAATGCATTACGTTTATAAAATTGATGCGTTTGTCCTACAGAAAAAATGTGCAATAATTTGGCTTCTAGAGCTAAAATCTTCCGTTTTCAATAGTTCTCGAACTTCCTCTTTACTATAAAAATTCGCAACTATTTTTTCATTGGCAGATGTATGGTCTTCAAACTCACCTTCTGCTTCGATAAATGCAATATATGTAGAAGTATCTGAAAATCCCACTGCTGAGTAAGAAGGTGGTAAGATTGAAATAATATTTTTAATAGAAAGACCTGTTTCTTCATATAATTCACGTGCCAGGCAGTCTTCTATTGTTTCCTCGGGATCAATCATTCCAGCGCACAAATTATAGATGCTTTTATTTAAGCTCATGCGAAATTCGCGGAGCAATAACATTTTACCATCTTTGTACGCTACAATAGAGACACCACTTGGTTTTTTTCCAATATCTTCTGGCGTTTCTAAATTTTTACGACTGACTAACTCAAAAATTTTTTCTTTATTTTGTTTGTTCAAATAGGTTAATTCATAATTCTTTAGGTATATGCCATCTTTTATTTTTTCCATTTTGATTAATTTCATACGCATTCTATCCCCTCTGTAATTATTATTTATTAGTTTTTTTAAAAAATATACTTTACAAGCAAATATCTTATATTCTAAACAAATAATTACTACAATATCAACTTTATCGTACTAGTTGATATTGTTCATATAAAGATTTTTCTACTTTCTTTCTCGTTACTTCCACCAACCCAAGAGCGGTCATATCCACCACTTTAGTAGGAATGGCATCTTTTAACACTTCTTCAGAAAGTAATTGTAATACTTCTTTTCCGTGACCTTTTTGTTCCATATTAATAAAATCAATAATAATGATGCCTGATATATTTCGCAGTCTAAGTTGCCTTGCTATCTCAATAGCAGCCTCTCTATTTACAGCTAAAGTGGCTTCTTCTCTAGATTTATTTTTATGATATTTTCCAGAGTTTACATCAATCACAGTAAGGGCTTCCGTTGGTTCGATAATTAAATAACCACCAGATTTTAACCAAATACGTTTTCCTAAGGCTTCTTCTAATTTCGTATCTAGTGAATAGAGTTTCCATAAGGGAAGTTTCTCATCTTTATAAAATCGAATTTTATCTTTCAGATTCGGAAATACATTGCTGATTTCTAATAACTGTTGATAAATTTCCTGATTGTCGGTAGTAATCGCATCATAATCTGATTCATAGGAATCACGTAAATTTTTCAAATAGGGCTTGTCTTCCTGAAACAGGATAGAAAAGCAAGTACGATATTTTGCTACCTCTAATAGAGTATTCAGTTTTTCATCTAATTGTAAAATTTCATCTAAGAGATATTTATAATCATCAAGATTACCAGCATTTGTTCGAACAACGATACCATAATTCGCTGATAAAATTCCTGCTTCCTTTTTACTTTGTAAATACTGCTGAATTTTAGTCTTACATTCCTTGCCAAGCTTTCCAGAGAATCCTACATGTTTTTTACCAGTAGAAAGCAATGCATATTTACCAGTGAAAACTAGATTCGTTGTTATCACTGGATCTTTTGTTTTGACAGCTTCTTTTACAATCTGCACCAATACCTCATCGCCCTCTTGTAAGCGTAGATGATTGCCACTACGATTGGTGATAATCGGATTTTTACAGTCCTCTAATGGTAAATATGCCATTTGATTAGGGGCAATTTCCACAAAAGCAGCTTGAATATTTTTAACAATGTTTTTTACTTTTCCAATACGGATAGAATGCAATAAGGAAGCTTCGTCTCCATGTATTTTTGCATCTACCAATAGATTATCCTGTACTAAAAATGTAAATACACCTTTATTCTTTTTAGTAATCAGTAAGTTTGCATGAATCAAAAGTCTTCTCCTACAGCATCTAGTGGTACATAATTAGGTGAGTCTTCTGTACCTATGTTAGTAAATGTATCTTCTCTTGTAATTTGAAACAAATTAAAATTGTATTCCAACTTCATAAAATTGTAGAATCCTTCCATTAATAATGCAGGCTTCACATTATTAGCACTGGTTGCATCAACAAATAGGGATAAGCTTGTACCATCTGTGGTCATCTTATAAATATATGGTTGTAAATTCAAATCACGATTTCCTTTTTTTGTTTTCTTAATTACATTAACTTCAGGTAATTTCTTAAAAGCTTCTACTTGTGCAGATAAATCAACAGGAATATCCTCTTCTTTTTTCCATGTGATGGTATAAGATGCTGCTGCCACAGAAGCCATAGCATTACCCACTG
>JAWXVD010000092.1:0-12922 GCA_044425705.1 Eubacteriales bacterium
TGGGGAAGATATCCCCATTTATATAAGATAAAACTAGTGAAATATAGGCGAAATCTGAAAAAAGTGTTTATAATTTCAGGGATGCCACTTTAAACAGCTAGTTTTGACATCCCAACCAAATTTACATATAATAAAAATGTGCCAAAAACATTGCTATTTCTTCGGTTATTTTTTATAATGCAAATAACTGATAAAACAATTTTTATAAAGGTAGTATTTAAACAATTTATGAATTGCAAATATAGTTTTAAATTTATAGTTGTTTATACTACAATATAATTGTATTGGTGATAATAAGAAAAATAAGGAGTCTTTGTAGTGAGCTTAAAATACTTCAATAAAAAAAAGATAATTAACTTCCTAATACTTATTTTAGGATTGTTTATCATCGGATTTGCTAGGTTTTACTATCTAACCCATACTAGCATTGATGCTGCACATCAAGCAAGTATAGACGGGGAAGAGGTTGAAAATGTAGATACGACTAGTAATTCTAATTCATATTTTCAATTAGAAAATATAGTTTTGTTATTAGCAGATGAAACCAATCAAGAGGAAATTCTTTTGTTCCAACAAGAAGATGAGTGTTTTTTTTTCATGCCTTCATATGCAACTCAAAGAACAAAATCTTTGGAATTTGATGAAAATGAATATCTGATTACGATAAGTGGCAAACAAATTAGTAATGGCGAAACACTAGATTTTATTTCTCCAAATGAAGAATATGAAATGGTAGTTAGTAAATTATCACCAGAAAATGTACAGTCAACTGATTCACATATGACACTATGTTTTATGCAATCCCAAAATCTGAAAACATTATTTATAACTACTAAATCTGGTGGCTTAGATTATATCCATGAGAATAAGGAAAATAAGGAACCTGGCACTTATTTAATAGTTGAAGAGAATGGTATTATATCTTATGATGGTGAATTGGAATCATTTAGTGGTAGAGGTAACACCTCATGGGATGGTCCTAGCAAAAAACCATATAAACTTGAATTAGCGCAAGCAGAAGATTTCTTAAACTCTGGAAAATCTGAGCAATGGGTATTGCTAACAAATGCCATAGATGGTTCTTTTTTGAGAAATAAAATAGCGCTTGATTTAGCAAAAGAACTGGACGTGAACTTTGCAGTAGAAACTGAATTTATTGATTTATATGTTAATAATGAATATCTAGGTAATTATCTCTTATGTGAAAAAATCGAAGTTGGAGAAAATCGTGTGGATATAGGCGATTCTCAAATTTTCTTTGAAGTTAATCATTATGAAGATGAACCAGTCGTTAAAATCAACGATTTTGCTTATACTATACATTATCCCGAAGAAGCATCTTCAGCTGACAAAGAAAGCTTATATCATATTATGGAAAGTGTCGAAAACAGTATATATTCTGCTGATGGTATTGATTGGATAACTGGTGAATCCTATGAAGAATTAATTGATATTGATAGTTGGGCAAAAAAGTATCTGTTGGATTGGATTACCAAAACATCTGATACGTGGTTTGGAAGTAACTTTCTCTATACTGGAGAAGATGGAAAAGTTTATTGTGGCCCTGCCTGGGATTTTGATCGAGGTTTTGGAAATATAGTATATAAGGGAAGTAACGAAACAATCCTACAGCCCCAAGGTTATTTAAATGATCCTTATGGATGGTGCCCAAATTTAGACGAAAAAGATGGTATAGCAGAAGAGATTCATAACTTATTTAATGAATTGGCAATGCCTTATCTTCTAGAATTAGTTGAATCCGAACTTGATGTATATAAAAATTTATTAGATTCTTCTGTCACAATGGATTTTAAACGATGGGGAACCGATATGCACTATTTATCTTATGAAAGCTTTGAAATGCAGGTTGAATTCTTAAAGGATTATATTGAGAAAAGAGTCATTTATACAGATGAAATTTGGAATCAAGACATTGAATATTATGAAGTAAGTTTCGTAGATGATAATGAAACTTACACCTATTATGTAAAACATGGAACATGTATAGAAGCCCCAGATGTAATGATAACAGAAAATTTTAATGGGTGGTATGATTTAGAAGGAAATGCATTTATTGAAATATATCCTATATATGGAAATGATGTATATTATGTAGATTATTATGAAAAATCGGAATCTAATGAATCAGCTGAATCCGTAATTATAACAATAGGTGACTTCATGGCTGCAATTTTTTTCTTATTTTTAGTAACATTACCTATTTGTATAATACTTTTAGTTTCTGGACAATATAAGAAAATTAATTTACAGCTTAATACGGTTTCTAGTTTAATACGTATTTTTATTCATTTAGGAATTGTTATAATAACAGAATTACTTGTTATTTATTTACTCTTCAGACATTATGTATCAGATATGGATGACAAAAGATTTTATTACATTCCAAGAGATGCTATTTTTATGCTAAAATGTATCGTTATTATTGTTGCACTTATAATACTGTTAGGTATTGTAGAACGCAAACTATTATGGTATCATCAAAAAATAACCACAATGAAAATGAAAGATGAATAGTCCCCCATGAATAATCAAATAGTACAAGTAGAGCGTAGTGAAAATAAATACTATTTAAGATATGATTTGGTATCTGAATTAAAAAAGGAATTACAAAAAATTTTAGAATTAGATGAGTACTCTAGTAAAGGCTCCTATATCGTTAGGAGTCTTTACTTTGATACGATAAATAATAATGATTTCAATGAAAAAATGGCAGGTGTTCAAAATAGAAAGAAAATTCGTTTAAGAGTATATTCGCCCAATTCAAAAAATGCAAAATTTGAAATCAAAGCAAAGCAAGGAGCTTTTCAAAAAAAAAGCAGTTTAATTGTATCAAGAGAAGTTGCAGAGCAAATTATGCAAGGTAATTATGGTATTTTATTAAATCATAGTGAAAATCTAATAGCCCTAAAATTATATAGTATGTTGACATTAGGTTGCTATCGACCTGTTGTTTTAATAGAGTATGATCGAATTGCCTACACCTATCCCGAAAATGATATTCGAATTACAATAGATACTAAAGTTAGAAGTTCAGAAATAGAACTAGATTTATTTAATACCGAGGTTCCATTTATAGGAACAATTCAAGAACAAGCAATTGTGGAAGTAAAGTTTAATGGCAAATTACTAGAAAGTCTTGCCAAGATATTCAGTAAATACCCAATGGTTCAAACGTCTATTAGCAAATATGGTACAGGTCGTCCAATTATGCAAAAATACATTTAAGGAGAAAAAATAATGAGTAGAACAGATATATTAACATGGTTTTCAGAGAATAGTGAAGATTTAAGTAATCAAAAAATTTTATACGTTTTGTGTATAGGATTGTTAGTTGCAAGTATTATTTTTATAACATATCGCATCACATATACAGGAGTAAGTTATAGTGCACGATTTAACATGTCTAATGTAATCATAGTGCTGATAACAAGTGTGATTATGTTAATGATTAGTAGTAATATTACAATTTCATTGGGAATGGTAGGTGCTCTTTCTATTGTTCGGTATCGTACAGCAATTAAAGATCCACATGATATCGTTTATATTTTTTGGTCTATTGTTTCTGGTCTTTGTGTCGGTGCACAAATTCATAGACTAGCAATTATTTCTGTTATCTTTATTGCTATCGTTTTAGTTGCATCTAGTTTATATACAAAGATACATGTGAAATACTTACTTATTATTAGAGGACATTCTACAATAGATGGAAAAAATATTAAAGAAATAATTGCCAGGTATTATCCAAAATATAGAGTGCGAACTATGAATATAGCAACAACCCATTTTGAGATGATTTGTGAAGTTTCTGCAAAAGGAGAAATAGAAATGGATTTATTAGATGCGTTGAAAGCAATAAATGAAATAGATTCGGTAAATTGGTTATTAGAATCTAATGAAACATTAGGTTAAATAATATAGTTTGGGGTTGCAAAATACAACCCCAAACTATATTATTTATTAGAACATGTTAATTTTAGTGCTCGTGTGTTAATATTCTAATTTAACTAAACAACCTGCATTATTTTCATATATTCTTTCTAAGGAGTCAAAATAGTCTTTATATCGATCATAATAACCACCTTCTAAAAATAATACAAGTCCATATTCAACACCTTTCTCTTCCAAATCCTCCAAATTCATTTCCAAAGAATGCTCCGCTCTAGAGTAATAATCCTTTTCTTCACCAGTCATGGCCGCATACCAATTGCCTGCAGTAAGTGATTTTGAGCCCGAATCACTACCCACAAATGTTACTTCTTTATCTTGCTCTAAAACATACTCATATAAAGCTAATATATCCTCTGAAAATTTCAATTCTTCAAAATCTTGATATAAATATCCCATATTTACTTGATATATAGGTATGCTTGCTGTAGTATTCCAACCCATGCGCGCACTTACTTTTACATCAATTTGTAGCAATGATATAACAGCTACTACCAAAAATATTCCATTGTATGCTAATATCAGTTTTCGTGCTTCCCCGCGACTTTCTTGTATTACCTGAACTAGTATAATAAAAACTAACATCCATAAAGGGAAATATACTTTTGTAAAATAATATGTGGACAAAATATCGGTATAATACACTAACAAAAATTCTACTACTGCGCATGTAAAATATCCAACAAAAAACAAAAATGGAACTTGTATTCTCTCTTTAAATCTACTTGAAATACAAAAATAAAGTACTGCTGGCATTAAAAATACAAAGTCTGCAAAAAATTCCATGTAGGTGGTGCCACCTGTCCCCAACGCTTTTAAAAGATACTCTATCGAACCACCAAAATACTGAATCATAACCATTAATAATATTGCAAAAACAAAAATAACTATTCCTGCTATCTTTATCATTGGTTTATACAGTTCATTTTTTGCATGGTCTCTTTTCCATATTGCTAGCAAAACAATAAATACACCTAAATATGTCGCTGGTGCCAAAATCATATAACAAAGTGCTGTATTTATACATCCCAAAATCAAACCTACCATAAGAATAGCTCTAGTATTTTTATCTGTTTCTTTCACATACAATTGCAATGTATATACTGTAAAAGCGACTAAAAGTACACCGGTAGTAAAGTATGCAAACCCCCATCTCACAAATAGATTTAATGGATATCCCGCATAAAACAGGATACATATAATGGGAGCTATGATTTTCATAAGACGAGAAATGACAAATTCAGATATTACAATATAAAAGAAAATCAGTAAAATATAATTTATCACTATATTTGCAAATAAAAAAGCTTTATATAATTTTAAATAGGCTAGAAATGGTTGAAATAATTCGATAAATATTGCATTTTGTAGGTGATTAAAGTACATACCTGAAACCTTATTCGAATTTACAACATCCATTGCCAACTTGAAATGATTCGCAGGATCACCTGTAGTATAAACCAATCTCATATTGTATGAAAAAATCCAAATACTTAATGCCGCAAAAGCTATTGTTAAAACTCCTACTATAAATACTGTATGTCTTTCAAAATGCATTTTTTGGATGCTCTTTTTTTTCAAGATATATCCCCATAATAATAATCCACATAGTAGATATAATATCATGATATTTGATTGTTTCACTGGAATCCCAAATAAATTATTCATAATTCCAACTAACACTGTACGTATACACATGTGATAAATGTATACTACAAAAATACATTTGATAACATCTAAACTCTTATTGGATTTTGGAAAAAATAACATTCCCGAATATACTAATAAAAATGAAATTAAAAACAATATTGTTCCTGTCATACTTTTAATTATTCCCTTACTTGTTGCATATTATAATTTTTCTATCTACTAATTATCTGATAAACTTTTAACTTTTAACTTCTTATCCTTGAAAAATACAAACATTAAACATATTAATGTAATTAACGTAATACACTCCGATATTCGATATAAAACAGGGACAATATACTTAATCTCTATTATTCCACCATAATTACCTTCTATTTCTAATTCCATTCTATTATTCTCACCGTTCTGAGGCAAGAATATTTTTCCAGTATCAATATCAATAATTTGATAATTATCATAATTAAAAATAGGTAATGTAATGCTAATATTTTCATCACCTATATTTTTCAAATCAATATAGGTAATACCTTCTTCCTGTATATACTCCACTACAACCAAGCTTTCGCTATCTGACAAAATTTCAGTATTGGTAACTAAAGTTTTATCACTGCCTTCTAATAAATATTCTCCAGAGCCAATTTTAAGTGTTCGTGCTACTTGCATCTCTACATCATCCATTGTTAATACATTACTTGTATATTCAAAATAAAAACATCCAACAGATACAAACATTCCTATCACAATTCCGAAAATCGCACATTCATAAATCTTGGCTTTATTCATTTTCAGCAATTTCATTGCTAATAGAATTGCTAACGTCAAAAGAGGCGTTGCAATTGCTAAATATCTCCAAGGAAATTGTACTAACGTTAATATATATGCAATTTTTTTTCCAAATAAATCTTTCAAACTATCCCATGGAAAATAGATCGTAGTCATAAATAATGCTAATACTCCTAAAATAAAAGTAATTCGCATCAGTTCCCAGTCTTGTTGCTTTTCTAATTTCCAATCTTCTCGTTTCCAACTACAATA
Organism: Eubacteriales bacterium; assembly: GCA_044425705.1. Lineage (GTDB taxonomy): Bacteria > Bacillota > Clostridia > Lachnospirales > Lachnospiraceae > JAWXVD01. Next base: position 6,652 of record JAWXVD010000092.1, read on the forward strand.
TAATACAAAAACACTTCCAACGATAATTCCTATTCCTATATTTAATGGCATTTCATCGGTCAAACCAACTATGCTCGTTCCATCACCTGTCATAAAAACAGCGAATATCTGAACTAAATAAAGCCCAAGCGACTGGATTTCACTCACCTCACTGCCAGTTCCTTTTATATTCGTCGTAAATACACCATGTAAAAATGGTATAAAATACCATGCTGTAATACCTATCGTAGTTACTACTTGTAACAAAAGTACTTTCATTCGTTGTATTTGAATGGTTTTCCTAATATACACAATAGCAATCATTCCAATAAACAACAAAGTCATTTCTAATGTCAACATATGACTTTGTATTATCCCTGCCATACCGATACTTAAAAGTATTCCATCTCTATATTTAGGTTTTTCAACATGATATATATTCCAAACTCCTAGTATAACTAATGGTAAAAATGTCATTGCCGTCATTTCACCTACTGCTGCTCGCAAATAGACATTAACCAGTCTATAAATTGAAAGTGTATACATCGCAGATCCAAGTAGAGCAATAGACCTGTTTTTCACAATTTTATTAAAACAGTAGTATGCAATAAATACTGTAAATATATTTATTACAATGATATAAATTTGATAACACATATATATTGGTACCATACAATTATAAAGTATTGCTGGAAAATAAAGAAAAATATCACAATAATATAATGAAGTAGGATATCCGTACCCATTCAACATATTCGTCATCATCCTTACAGGAAATTGTCCATTCTGTAACTCTGATGCAACACTAACAATTCTCATCATATGAAACTTAATATCATGTCCTTCAAAAACAAAATCTGCAAATAAAGGTAAGCTTCCCACAAAAGCAATGCTTACTAAAATAAGTATGTGACTATATTTTTTTCTTTCTTCAAAAACAAGTTCTGGTTTATTGGATAAAAATAGCATATACAATAAATCTATACCTACGGCTCCTAATAATACGGTAACTAAAACTATATATCTCCAAACCACGACTTCTTCAAGAACTATGTTTTCTAAAATCATGTCTGATGTTCCTGTATGATAAAAATAAATCCGCATATCAGAAATATCATCCCATCCCGAAATCCACGCCTTTGCTTGTGCCTGTTCTCGACTTACTTGTAGTTGAATCTGTTCCCCTGATAATACTTTATTGTTCTGATCTGAATTCAAATAAGAAACCGCAACGATGTCTTCCATTTCATAAGATGTTTCTTCACATTGATAGTTTATTGTAATTTGATACGCTCCTGGCTTTATAGTAAAGGTCGATGAACACAATTGAAGCCCGCCCATATCCACAGTAACATCAGTAAATACTAATCCCTCATCTTGTATTTCTATTTGAGGTTGGTTTTCTATCCACATACTGTTTATGTCAACTTCTATCATTTGTCTTTCTTCAAACAACCACAAAAGACACCATAATAATACAATTGCTTCTACAAATATTAATATGGCAAAGAATCTATTTTTTTTATAAAATTCTATCTGTCTATTTATCATTTTATTCTTCCTTATTATCAATCCACTCAAACCATTGATACCATTTGATTTCAATCTCATTATCATTATACATTTCAAGAACAAAGGCCCAATAATTTGAATTTGCCTCTCCTTGCAACAAATCATCATGAGTCAAAATTGGCAATGCAATTTCTGTAATATCATTCCCAGCCATTCTTTCTATATACGTATTTCTCATCTCTTGCATTACTTTCCACTCACTGCCTATAAAACATAGCATGAACATAATACCTAACAAGATACCTCCAAAAAATCCTGATAAAAGTTCTTTTAATTGTTGTATTTGTGTAATATTCAACAAAGATTTTAATAAGATTACCGTTCCACCTACAAAACATATATATGCAAAATAATATACTCTTGCAGCCACTGGTGTCACAATCAGCAATGGTATAAATGAGAGTAAACCAGTACCGTATAGTGATAAAATTAGAAATTTTTCATTTTTATTAATAAAAGAAGTTCTATATATTATTATAACAGTTATTAAAAAATATAAAATTAAAGATATACCAGGTAATAATTTCACAAATTGATGGTTTAACGTAATCCAATCATCTTTACCGATCGTTACCATAATTCCGTAGCATGGAAACATTGTTAATATTACTGTCATGAACTTATTAACAATTAATTCCTTTTTATTGTTCGCTTTTTTTCTTATTAACAATACCAATACACAGAATGATATCATTGATAAAAGTATAAAACATGCCGATACCTCTGAACCTATAGACCACAAATTCGTCTTAGCTTGTGATAGAACTTCAGACGCAGAACTCCTTACTTGTTTATAATCTTCCTTTTTATAAGCTGTTCCTGTTACCACAGGAAGTAAAAACATAATGCTTCCACCCAAAATATTTCCTATCAATGCACAAAATACTGGAATTTGATTTGGTATCTTATTATACACCAAATAGATGCTTATCAACAACATCACAAAAATATTCATAACTGTACTGATTTCATTATAGAATTGTGAAATAAATCCTATGATCATCACCGATCCGCTAATTATCAAAGTCTTCCACATGTTTTTTTCAGTAGCTTCATAGTATTTTTTCAGTAAAACTAGACTACATAGCACTAATAAGATAGGTGTCATATAATTATGGAAACCTGCTGACCATACAAATACTTGTGCATACATTGTATTACTAGGAAATAAAATCAGAATATATACCAGTAATGATAAGTATATTTCTTTAATTCCTAGCAGCTCTTCCATACATTTAATAATTCCAAACGCACAAGCTGCTTTAAATAACACATTATACATTGGATTTTTAAGAAAAAAGATTACAGAAAAATTTCCTAATAATCTTCCTTCTCCCATATTGGCAACCCAAATTAGATAATCCAACCAACTATTTTCTGTCACCTTGTATTTATAGTATAAATCGTCACTAGTCAATGGCGCTGTGTATGATAAGTAGAATAACACACCCAATATCATCATTTCTAGAATTCTTTTCTTGATGTTTACTTTTTCTAAAAATCTCATGATTTCTTTTTCATCCTTTTTAATACTTCATATACAACCCATGCTACTATTGATACAAGCGAGATTATATTTCCGATTTTCCATAAAAATGGTTCTTCATAAAATACACATAATTCTCCATCTTCATTTGGTATCATCACTCTAACTACATTATCTGTGCCTCTCATTACATCTATTTCAACACCATTGTATGTGGCCGAGTATACAGGGTAAGCATATAGTGGCACTTCTACATATGCCCCTTCTTGATACTCTTTGATAACTACATCTACCGAAACATATAATCCTTCTTTTTGGTAGTTTAACAATTTAATCTGGCTTCCCTCTGATGCAGTAACCGCTTCTCCTCGTAAACTGTATGTTGTCAATGCATCTCCATTATACAAATACAAAGGATCTGTATCCTCTGTGTCCGCCAACTCTCCTTTATCGTAAACCGTTTCCACTTGCATGGTTCCATCAATAAAGTACATGGAGCTTGCTACAATTACCATACACATAGCAAAAGTAATTACCCTTCCTGTTGCTCCTTTGTTTTGAACATATATCCTAACACCTATAATTGATGTAATGGTAAAGAACAATGTTGCAAATCCTAGCAATCTCCATGGAAATTGTAACGGAGAGATCAAAAGGTTTAATATTTCATTAGTTTGCAATAACTGCCATGGAAAAAAATTAGTTGAGAGGTAAAGGGAAACACTTCCTAATAACAACATCCAATTCCCCAGTTGAATTAATTTCATATTACTAACATCGTTTTTCTTCTTTTCTTCATACTGCACATATGCAAAGAAAAGAATCCCTACAAAAAATATACCTCCAACAGATAATGGCATTTCACCAGCTATGATACCCAAACTTTTATTCTTCCCTGTTGTACCCATAAATGTAGAAAACAATTGAATAAGATATAATCCACTGTCTTGTAAATCACGATCCGCGTCAAAAATCATAAAATCTAATCTAGAAAATGATAATAACGGTATGATTGTCCACAAATTTATTATAACAGTTAATGTAGCAGCTTTTATCAGCGCTATCATTCTAGCCTTTTCTTTAAAAACTTTAAGGATACATGTTACAAGGGCTATCACCGAAAAAGCTGCTGCTAATTCTACCGATAATAAATGACTTTGAAATACAAATGTATAACCAAGTGTTGCCCATATCCATTTTTTCTCATTTCCCACCAAAATTTCATACATGCCATATATTATCAACGGTAAAAATGCAATTGCTAACACCTCTCCTAAAGCAGCTCTTGTATATAAGTCGATTAGTCGATATATACTCATCGTATATAGTGTACTACCTACTAAACCTGCTAAGGTCGAATTTGTGATTCTTTTTGCAACAAAGTAAGAAATGATAACTGTCAATAAATTAATAACGATCAATAATGCTTTATATGATGTGATTAATGAGACTCCTACTAATCTCAAAGCCGCTGCTAAATATATAAACAATTGTGGATACATAACTGGACTAGCGTATCCGTAGCCAACTGTTTGTACTGTGTTGATTCTTACTGGAAACTGTCCCGTGATAAGTCCTCGATATGTTCCTTCAATTCGAGCTAAATGAAATTGTAAATCATGCCCATGAATCAAAAAGTCATTTAATATCGGTAAGGATGAAGCAATCGTTAATCCTCCTACAAATATGATAGCTAATATTTTATCTTCTTGCTTATATTTCTTTTTGTTCCACAAGAATATTACGACCATGCCTATCAGTACAATTAAATTGACAGCTATATAAAAATACGTATCATTATAAGTACTGATTGTACGTAATGCGCCTTCTTTAACTGTTAACGATCCTTCTTCGTAAAATACTCTGACTTGTATATTGATAACATCCTGTTCAAACTCTACTTCCATTCTAATTCTGTCTTCTGAAGGATCAAGTGTATATCTAGCATATACTTTGCCTAGATTTCCTTCTTCATCTAAAGTTGTAGCAGAAAACACTTCGCAATAATTAGCTTCATTATCTGTTTCATACTCTATTGCGAAAATATAAGAACCTTTTTCGAAATAATATATTGGTGTTGTGGCAACCTCACCTCTAAATGTAGTATTCTCCTCAGTGAGTACTAACACCCCACCCTTATCTATATTTGTTTCATCCATCACAATATTTTCTTGTACTTCTTCTTCAATTGTAAAGTCTGATAATAGATATTGTTTTAATGCCCAGTCAGCCTCCTTATTGCCTAACCCACTAAAACATATGATTAAATAAAGGGCAATAAACACTATATACTTAATATATTTTATATAGTTAGTTAATCTACTCATCTTTTCCTCCAATATCTACTTACTCAATATTTTTTCTGACACATTCCCATCCGCCACTTCATAAACAATGTCCGCATTTTTAATTGTAGTCAATCTATGGGCGATAATAATAATCGTTTTTGTTCCATGTAAGCTATCGATAGCTTCCATAACTGCTGTTTCTGTTTCATTATCCAAGGCGGAAGTTGCTTCATCTAGCACTAATATTTCTGGATCATGATACAGTGCTCTAGCAATTCCAATTCTTTGACGTTGTCCACCTGAAATACGGACTCCTCTGTCGCCTACAAAAGTCTCTAATCCTTCTGGTAACAGCTCTACGAATTCATCTAATTGAGCTTTCTTTAATGCTTCCATAATCTTTTCATCATCGATCTCACTAGGTTTGATACCGAAAGCTATATTGTTACGTATGGTATCATCTGACAGATAAATTGTTTGTGGAATGTATCCTAAGTTTTCATGCCATGTTTCTAAGTTTTTATAAATATTCAAACCATCTGCTGTTATTTTTCCCATTTTAGGCTCTAGTAATCCCAACATAATATCAATCATCGTTGTCTTACCTGATCCCGATGCTCCTATAAAGGCAACAGTTTTTCCTTTTGGCACTACAAAGGAAGCTTCTTTAATAACCGCTGTTTCTCTTTCTGGGTAATAATAAGTAACTTTTTTTGCTTCTAATTGTTTCGTGAATTTCCAATCGTCCAATGGTTTTGTAATTGTTTGTTGCTTATATTCTTCAATTTGTTTTAAGTCTTCATAAATCAATTCAATGGAAGGCAAAGCATAAAAGATATTATTCACATGTTCATTGATTTTTCCTACTGATGGCAATAATCGAAATGCAGCAACAGCGAATACACCAAGTTGTGGTACAAACTCAACAATGTCATCTTTTTGTCCA
>JAWXVD010000093.1:0-10283 GCA_044425705.1 Eubacteriales bacterium
AAAGAATATAAATACAGCTGTAGAAATATGGTGAAGATATCTGCTACCGAATAATAGAATCCTAGTTTATAGATTTATTTTTTCATAAAACCTTGACAATTATACTGAAATCGCATTATAGCATTAATTAAAATAAAAGAATTAAAGATGATGAAAATGAGCAATAGGGTCGATGGGAAAAAGCAGGTGCTGCTATACGCAGCTTTTTGTATTTGAAATTAATTTATATTTTAATAAAACATAGAAAAAATGAAAAACAGATAAAATCAGAAATTAATAGTGGAAAAACGGACGAAATATATAAAAAAATATTGGAAAAACGGACAAACTGGTTGTGCGATCTGAAAAAAAGTGGCATACTATAAATAAATGCAGCGGAAACATGAGGTATAATTATGATACGAAGTATAGAAAAACGAATGGAAGATTTTTTTGTAAATGATTCTAAGCAAGCACTTATGATTACTGGAGCTAGACAGATAGGCAAAACATTTATTATAAGGGAGTATGTGAAAAAACATTATAAATATGTAATAGAAATTAACTTTTTGGAAAATCAAGAGGCTATAAAATTGTTTGAAAATGCGAAATCCAGTCAAGATATTTTGTTGAGATTATCGGCATTAGTAGACGCTCCAATGATCGAAGGTGAAACAATTATCTTTTTTGATGAAGTACAAGAATGCAAGGAACTTGTGACTGCAATTAAGTTCTTAGTAGAGGACGGTAAATTTCGCTATTTATTAAGCGGGTCACTATTGGGCGTAGAATTGAAAGATATTCGTTCTATACCAGTTGGGTATATGACTATTATGGAAATGTATCCCATGGATTTTTATGAATTTTGCAATGCTAATAAAGTATCTGATAAAGTATTACAACATATAGAGAAATGCTTTTATAATAAAGTACCAGTAGACAGTCTAATACATGAGAAATTAATGGACTTATTTCATTTGTATTTAATAGTGGGTGGAATGCCTGCGGCGTTGCAAATGTATCTAGATACCAATAACCTTAATGAAGTGATTCGAATTCAGAAAGGGATTATTTCGTTATATATTAAGGATATAGGTAAATTTGATCCAAACGAAAAATTATATTTAAAAGATATATTTGAATTAATTCCAAGTGAAATTAATGCCAAAAATAAAAGATTTGTGTTGAAAAATCTGAATGAACATTTTAAGTTTTCTAGATATGAACATAGTTTTATATGGTTAAAAGAAGCTGGGGTTGCATTACCAACATTTTGTGTGCAAGAACCAATAAGTCCATTATTATTATCAAAATCCTCTAATTTATTTAAGTTATTTCTGTCAGATATTGGTTTATTAGCAGCTATGTATATGGATGGTTTGCAAGTAAAGATACTGAATAAGGAGAAAGATATTAATTTTGGGGCTATTTATGAAAACTTAGTGGCACAAGAATTGAAAGCACATGGTTTTGATTTATATTTCTTTCAGAATAAAAAACAAGGGGAAGTGGATTTTGTTGTAGAGCATAAAGGTAAAGTGCTACCGATTGAAGTGAAATCAGGTAAGGGATATAGTAGACATCGTGCATTAGATAATATTATCAGCAATGATGCGTATGACATACCAAAAGGAATCGTATTTTGTAATGATAATTTGAAGAAAGTAGATAAAGTGACTTATATGCCAATTTATATGGTGGGATTTTTTTCGAAAGAAGAGGCGGTTAGAGACCTTATTTATACAATTGATTTAAGTGTGTTACAGTAGAGGATGTATAATTTGGATAAGCGAGCATATTTAAATGGTCGCCTAAATCTTTTAACGTTACGTTAATGTTTTGGAGCCATGTAGTAAAAGGGTAGTAAATTTATTTTTTCATAAAACCTTGACAATTATACTGAAATCGCATTATAGTATTAATTAAAATAAAAGAATTTAAAGATGATGAAAAAGAGGAGTACATATTAAGTTCCTTATTAGAGAGAAAAACTCGCAGGCTGAAAGGTTTTTTGAAGGAAAGATATGGAAGGTAGCTTTAGAATTGGAAGACTGAATGGCTGAGATGTTACTAGTCTGTTGGTAAGTTTTCACGGTTTATCCCCGTTATCGGAGTAAAGAGATAAGAGAAGGTGGTACCGCGATGATTCGCCCTTTATAGATATTATGTCTATAAAGGGTTTTTTTATGTTTAAGACAAGGTGAAATCACTGGATTTAAGAATGAAAGGAAAAGAAGATGAGTAAAGAATTAGCAAAAACCTATGATCCTCACGGTATAGAGGATAAATTGTATCAAAAATGGATCGATAAAAATTATTTCCACGCTGAAGCGGATCACACTAAAAAACCATTTACAATTGTGATTCCACCTCCAAATATTACAGGACAATTGCATATGGGTCACGCACTTGATAATACTATGCAAGATATTTTAATCCGTTTTAAAAGAATGCAAGGCTATAATGCATTATGGCAACCAGGTACAGACCACGCAAGTATTGCAACGGAAGTTAAAATCATTGAAAAAATGAAAGAAGAAGGTATTACAAAAGAAGATATTGGACGTGACGGTTTCTTAGAGCGTGCTTGGGAGTGGAAAAAAGAGTACGGTGGAAGAATTATTGGTCAATTAAAAAAATTAGGTTCTTCTTGTGATTGGGAAAGAGAACGTTTTACAATGGATGAAGGCTGTAATAAAGCAGTTACAGAAGTATTTTGTAAAATGTATGAAAAGGGATGGATATATAAAGGTAGTCGTATGATTAACTGGTGCCCAGTTTGTAATACTTCTATTTCTGATGCAGAAGTAGAGTATGAAGAGCAAGCAGGCCATTTCTGGCATATTAAATATCAAGTGATCGGTACAGATGATTATTTGGAATTTGCTACAACACGTCCAGAAACAATGTTGGGAGATACAGCAGTAGCAGTAAATCCAAATGATGATAGGTACAAACATTTAATTGGTAAAAAAGTATTATTACCTATAGTAAATAGGGAATTAGAAATTGTAGCAGATGATTATGTAGACATGGAATTTGGTACAGGTGTTGTAAAAATCACACCAGCCCATGACCCTAATGATTTTGAAGTTGGAAAGCGTCATAATTTAGCAGAGATTAATATTTTAAACGATGATGCTACCATCAATGAAAATGGTGGTAAATTTGAAGGAATGGATCGTTATGAGGCGAGAAAAGCAATTATCAAAGAATTAGATGAAATGGGACTTCTTGGAAAAATAGAAGATCATACACATAATGTAGGAACACATGATAGATGTAAAACTACGATTGAGCCTATGGTGAAAAAACAATGGTTTGTAAAAATGGATGAATTGATTAAACCAGCAGTTGATGCAGTGAAGACTGGTGATATTCAATTGATTCCAGAGCGTATGGATAAGACATATTTTAACTGGACAGACAATATTCGCGATTGGTGTATTAGTAGACAACTTTGGTGGGGACATAGAATTCCAGCTTATTACTGTGAAACATGCGGTGAAATTGTTGTTTCTAAGACAGTACCAGAGGTTTGTCCAAAATGTGGAGCCACACATTTAGAACAGGATCCTGATACTTTAGATACATGGTTCTCATCAGCTTTATGGCCATTTTCTACATTGGGATGGCCTGATAAAACAGAGGACTTGAATTATTTCTATCCTACAGATGTATTGGTAACAGGATATGATATTATTTTCTTCTGGGTTGTTCGTATGATTTTCTCGGGATTTGAACAAATGGAAGAGAAACCTTTTAAAACTGTATTATTCCATGGATTAGTACGTGATTCGCAAGGTAGAAAAATGTCAAAATCCTTAGGAAATGGAATTGATCCATTAGAAGTGATTGAACAATATGGTGCGGATGCATTACGCTTAACATTGATGACAGGAAATGCACCAGGAAATGATATGCGTTATTATAATGAGAGGGTAGAGGCAAGTCGTAATTTTGCCAATAAAGTTTGGAATGCATCTCGTTTTATTATGATGAATATGGAAGGGAAAGAGATTCCAGAAAATGCAGCCTCTTACTTAGAGCCAGTTGATAAGTGGATTCTTTCAAAATTAAACACAGTAGTAAAAGACGTAACAGACCATATGGAACATTATGATCTTGGTATTGCAGTACAAAAAGTATATGATTTTATTTGGGATGAATTCTGTGATTGGTATATTGAAATGGTAAAACCTAGACTTTACAATTCAGATAATAAAGAAAGTCAAGATGCAGCTCTTTGGACCTTACAAACAGTATTATTAAATGCCTTAAAATTATTGCATCCATATATGCCATTCGTGACAGAAGAAATTTTCTGTTCACTACAGTCAACTGAGGAATCAATTATGGTTTCAGAATGGCCTATATATAAAGAAGAATGGGCGTTTGCAAAAGAAGAATCAGATATTGAACTTATCAAAGAATCTGTTCGTGGTATTCGTAATGCAAGAACAGGTATGAATGTGCCACCAAGTAGAAAGGCACAAGTATATGTAGTGAGTAAAAAAGAATCTGTTATATCTACGTTTGAAGAAGGTAAGTTATTCTTTGCGTCGCTGGCTTACGCATCAGAAGTTATGATACAAAAAGACAAAGAAGGCATTGATGATGATGCAGTTTCTGTAGTGATTCCAGATGCGGTAATTTACATTCCATTTGCAGAACTTGTAGATATTTCTAAAGAAATTGAACGATTAGAAAAAGAAGAGAAAAAATTACAAGGGGAACTTGCTCGTGTAAAAGGTATGCTTAGTAACGAGAAATTTATTTCAAAAGCACCAGAAACTAAGATTGCAGAAGAAAAAGCAAAAATGGAAAAATATGAACAAATGATGGAGCAAGTAGTGACTCGTTTGTCACAACTAAAAGGACGATAAGAAAGTTTTAGATAGGGAAAAAAGAATGCTACAAGACATACAAACATATGAAGATGCGGTGAATTATATATTAGAAGTTCCTAAATTTACGAAGAAGAACACAATTGAACAAACTACGGAATTTTATGAATATTTAAAAAAACCAGGAAATGATGCCAAAATCATTCATGTAGCAGGAACCAATGGAAAAGGAAGTGTTTGTGCTTACTTGCAATCCATATTATTTGAAGGAGAGGTAAAGACAGGCATGTTTACTTCTCCCCACTTAATAGACATCAGAGAACGATTTCAAATTGATAAAAATATCATCAGTAAGGAAATATTTTTACAGATTTTTGGTCAGATTCGAGATGCAATCATTGAATTTAATCATGAAAAACAATGGTTACAAAAAAATAAAAGTGTGTTGGATGATATCACACAGTATGGGTATCATCCTACATTTTTTGAGTTGTTATTTTTTATTGCTATGATTTGGTTTGAGCAACAGCAGGCAGCAGTAATTATCTTAGAGACAGGACTAGGTGGCAGATTAGATGCTACTAATATTATCAAACAGCCTGCAATTTCTGTCATAACAGAAATTGGTCTTGATCATATGGAATATTTAGGAAATACTTTAACATTGATAGCGAAAGAAAAGGCGGGGATTATGAAACATAATACGCCAATTATTTATATAGAGCAAAAAAAAGAATGTGAATCTGTGATTTTAGAAGAAGCAAAAAAAATGCACATAAAAATTGAAAAAGTGTCGAAAATGGATGATAAGTCACTAAGATTTCATAATAAAAGCATTGATTTTTTGTATGAATCTCGGTATTATGATTGTATTGAGGTGAATTTATCTACAGTAGCTAGATATCAAGTAGATAATGCCAATTTAGCCATTGCGACAATAGATGAATTATGGCAAGGTGAGACTATTTGTGTGAATCACATTGCCAAAGGGTTAAAGAATGCTAGATGGGCAGGAAGAATGGAAGAAATCATTCCAGATGTATTTGTAGATGGAGCACATAATGAAGACGGAATCCTTGCATTCTTAGAAACATTAAAAAAACAGATTACAGTTGGTAGGAGTCATTTATTGTTTTCGGCAGTGGGAGATAAACAATATGAGGCTATGTTAAAAAAATTAATTGATTCACAAGTGTTTACAAATATCGTAGTGACACCTATTAAAAATGGAAGAAGTTTAGATAGGCAAAATTTTACAGAATTGAAGAAAGCGGGGTTACCTATTGAAATAGTGGATTCTGCTGAAAAAGGATTTCAGTTTTTAGTAAAAGAAAAAAAAGAAAACGATAAAATCTATATAGTAGGTTCGCTTTATTTAGTAGGTCAGATGAAACAGTACTTACAAGAGAATGGATTAAAGTGAAGGGATTAGTAATAGTTCAACTATATAGGATTGCAAGGGAGAAGAATATGTTGAATTTTGAAGAAGAATTAAAAAAATTTCATCCTAGTTTGGAAATAGAAGAAGCAGAAGACGCAATTTATAATCAAGACTTAACCGATATGGCAGATTTATTTATTGATTTGATGAAGGATATAAAAAAGATTAATTAAGTTGAGAGATTTTCATAGGCTAAGAGAAGGGGAAATTTTGAAAAATGAAATGTTATAACTGCAATGCAACATTGACAGGGCATACTTTTTGCACTAATTGTAAAGTGGATGTAGTTTTATATAAAAAGGTGATTGCATTATCCAATATGTATTTTAATGATGGACTTGAAAAAGCAAAAGTGCGAGATTTATCAGGTGCTATAGTTAGTTTGCATCAATGTTTAAAATTAAATAAGAATCATATAGAAGCTAGAAATTTACTGGGACTGATTTATTATGAAACAGGCGAAGCTGTCATTGCATTAAAAGAGTGGGTGATTAGCAAAAATTTATGTGCAAACAAAAATATTGCAGATGAGTATATAGCCTTTGTACAAAACAATGCAAATAGGCTAGACGGAATCAATCAAACATCTAAAAAATTTAATCAAGCATTGAAGTTTTGTAAACAGGGCAGTGTTGATTTAGCTGTGATTCAATTGAAAAAGGTGCTGTCTATCAATCCAAAGATTTTGCAAGCACATCAATTATTAGCACTCTTATACATTGAGAGAGAAGAATTAGATAAAGCCAATAGAGAATTAGAACGCTGTTATAAAATTGATACAGGTAATACAATAACATTGCGATATCGAAAAGAACTAGACGATTTATTAGCATTGATCGAAACAGGAAAAGCGCCTAATGTGAAGAAAAATACTGCAAGTGATGTGATTAAGTATCAAAGTGGAAACGAAACGATTATTCAGCCTATTAATGTAAAAGAACCAAAAGTATTTTCTTCTATTTTTAATATTTTATGTGGGGTGGTCATTGGACTTTTGGTTGCTTGGTTTTTAATTTTGCCAGCACAAGTGCAAGAGGAAAAAGCAGGCTTAGATGAAGATTTAAAAGCCGTTAGTGAACAGTTAGATTTAAAAAATACAAGAGTCACTGAATTAGAGCAAGAAGTTGCAGTTCTTACATCGGAGTTAGAGAACATGAATATTCAATTAGATGAATATGTAGGAACAGATGGCACGCTACAAAGTATGGAAAATCTGATATTGGCAACTACTATTTATTTAGCGGAACCTACGAATATAGAAGAAATTACAGGATATTTAGACTTGATTATTATGGAAAATATTCCAGAAGAGATGTCTTCTATTTTTGTGAATCTTTATGAATTATTGATTGGACAAGTAGGACCTACAATTTCAACAAATTATTATAATTTGGGATCACAAGCATATTCTTCAGAAGAATATGAGGATGCAATTATGTATTTGACAAAATCATACGAATATGATGCTACTAATGGAGAGGCATTATATTCATTAGCACATTCTTATCGGAAAAATGGTGACAATGAAAAGGCCATAGAGCTTTATGAACAGGTGATTGCACTATTTCCAGGTTCTTTAAAGGCTACTAACGCACAAAATTATTTGAGTGAATTAGAATCCCAAGAATAAAGTGAGATAAAAGTTTATTTGTTAAAAAATAAAAAGTATAAAATACAAAAGAGAGTCTATATAGGCTCTCTTTTTGTGGGTATAAGTTGTAAGTAGAATGAAGAAAAGGAGAAGAGGATGGAAGAATTTCAAATTATTGAAGATCATTTATGTGTCAAAATGCCAAGAGAAATAGATCATCATCAAGTAGGATATTTTAGTAAAAATATTGATTATTACATTTTTCACAGAGGAATTAACAATATTGTTTTCGATTTTGAACATACTGAATTAATGGATAGTTCAGGTATTGGAATGATTGTGGGCAGATATAAGAAGGTAGCTTGTTTTCATGGTAAACTATATGCTATTAATACGAATAAGCAAATTTTAAAAATTTTGCATATGGTAAGTTTACAAAAAATAATAGAGATTATTAAAGATGACATTAAGTTTGTTTAATGAAGAATGGAGAATACATTTATGGAAGTTATGGGAAAAGTGAAGAATACTATGGAGATTGAATTTTTGGCTGTTTCACAAAATGAAAGTTTAGCAAGAGTAGCGGTAGCATCATTTATTAGCACACAAAATCCGACCTTAGAAGAAATATCTGATGTAAAAACAGCAGTTTCGGAAGCCGTAACAAATGCAATCATTCATGGATATGAAAGTGAAAGTGGAAATATTACAATGCGTTGTTGGTTGTTAGAAAAATTCTTACATATCGAGGTGGAAGACAAGGGAAAAGGAATAGTAAATATAGAAAAAGCTATGGAACCATTATTTACAACAAAACCTGAAATGGAACGTTCAGGAATGGGATTTGCTTTTATGGAGGCTTTTATGGACAAGCTAGAGGTGGAATCTATAGTTGGCGTAGGAACAAAAGTGACCATGGAAAAAGAATTGGGGCGAATAGAATGGTTAGATGAATAAGGTAGAAAAGGAAATCATATATGGATGACACAATAGTACTCATTAGAGAAGCACAGGCAGGGAATAAAGATGCACGCCAAATACTAGTGGAGAAGAACCTTGGATTAGTACACATGATTGTACGCAGATTTTCAGGGAGAGGTGTGGAAACAGAAGATTTATTCCAAATAGGAAGTATAGGATTGATGAAAGCTATTGATAAGTTTAATTTAGAATTTGAAGTCAAGTTTTCTACCTATGCAGTGCCCATGATTACTGGTGAAATCAAACGTTTTTTGCGAGACGATGGAATGGTGAAAGTAAGCAGAACATTAAAAGAAAATGGATGGAAGATTCATAAAGCAAAACAGGCATTATGTCATGAACTGGGTAAAGAACCAACTATTCTTGAAATCGCACAGCGAACAGAATTAGACGTTGAAGAAGTGGTCTTAGCAATGGAAGCAAATATACAAGTTGATTCCATTTATAGAAGTGTGTATCAACCTGATGGTACAGAATTATTTTTAGTTGATCAAGTTGTCTCAGCGGAAGGTAATAGAGGCATAGGAAAAACGATTAGCAATAAAACCGATACAGAAAAAGAAAAGGTCATTAATCATATTCTATTAGAGCAATTACTTGCCCAGTTAACGGAGCAAGAAAGAGAAATTATTAATTTACGTTATTATGCAAATATAACACAAGTTGCAGTAGCAAATCGGTTAGGAATAAGTCAAGTGCAGGTGAGTCGCTTAGAGAAGAAAATTTTAAAAGGGATGAGGAAGCATGTATTATCAGAATGAGAATAGAAAAATAGTATTGAAGATATCTTGATTTTACCATATAATAATCTGAAAGAAAGAAGAGGAAAGCAAGCTTTAAGAGATAGGAAAATCAAGAACTGAATTTAAAATTAAGCTCGAATTCCTTGATAAAAGATGTTTTAGAATGGAGATTAACTATGAATATATTTTATTATGAAGTAGTGAGCATTGATGGTGATTATGCACATTTAAAAAGAACAGATGAAGAAATCGATGATTTGAAGCTGGTGGCAAGAGCATTGTTGCCAATAGAAATTAGAGAAGGTTCTCAGTTAAAGTATGAATGGATGCAATATACGATTATATAAAAACTTAAAGGGTGAAAATAAATTTTAAACCTCAACGTTTGTGATTTCACCTTTGCATGCAAGTGAAATCACTGGATTTAAGGCTATACATCTTCAAGATGTATAGTTTTTTTTATTGTGTTTATAATAAATAGAAGATTTATAGAAAGAATTTACAAGAGCATTTAAAAATATATGCAAAACATATGTGGATTATTATATTTCTAAAGTACATACATCAAGTAGGAGGTGCGTTTCTATGGGAAGTAGAACAGTGTATTTGAAACTAGAAAAAGATGTAGAAATAGAACAAAGTGATGTATATATAAAAGATTTAGGTAAATTATATTGTGTAGATGAACATATTACAAATCG
>JAWXVD010000093.1:10383-12859 GCA_044425705.1 Eubacteriales bacterium
GTTGTTTCGGGTGGTGTTTTTACTGTTTTAATTGCGGTAGGATTGATACCAAGATTTGCAGGGAAGACGCATACTAGTAATTGTGTTTTATTGTATGAAAATATAGTGATTGCAGGGACGATAACTGGTAATTTATTTTCACTATTTCCAAGAGCATATGAATTTCCACAATGGATTAGCGCGAGTATTATAGTAGTATATGGTTTATTTGCAGGAATATTTGTAGGCTGTTTAGCAATTGCAATTGCAGAAATGCTGAATGCGATACCAATCTTTGCAAGAAGAATCGGTTTTAGAAAAGGTATAAGCATTGCGTTATTATCTATGGCAGGTGGGAAGATTGTTGGAAGTATTTTATATTTTTTATGGAATTAGCGACTTTTTCTTTTGGAGACAAAGTTGCTAGACTTTAGAGGAAGGAAGAATAAAAGAAATGGAAAAAGAAGTTAAAGAATTTTTAGTAGAAGAAGAACAAGAAAGGTATCAGGAATATATTAAGCAAGTAACACCTACCCATAAATTGGGAGTACAAATGATCAAAGCTTTTTTAGTAGGGGGAATCATCTGTGTATTTGGACAGTTTCTAATAAATTTTGCTACCACTACATTAGGTTTCGATGCAGAGACAGCAGGAAGTTTTTGTACACTTATATTAATTGCGACTAGTGTATTATTAACAGGGCTAGGTGTTTATCCAAGAATAGCAAAATTTGCAGGTGCAGGTACCTTAGTGCCAATTACAGGATTTGCAAATTCAGTTACAGCACCAGCCATTGAATATAAAAAAGAGGGACAAGTAATGGGTATTGGATGTAAAATTTTTACTATTGCAGGACCAGTGATTTTATATGGAATTTTTTTCTCATGGGTTTTAGGGATTGTATATTGGGGTATGACTTTAACGAAATAACTTGATAAAGTTTCTGGTATCGTATATGATTAGAATCAAAAATAACTATTCATACAAAAGTAATTGAATAAAAGTATAGTGTTATGGTAGATTTTAGTCGCTAGTATATTAGGTTTAAAGAGGGGGATGGACAATGGATGATAAAAAACAAATTATGCGATTAACGAAAAAAGGAACAGGTGAATTGATTGTAAATATTGTGGGAAGTATCGGTAAAATCAATATAGAAAGATTTCATGATAGTACTATGCTTGCTAATTATGGAAATATAGAAGCAACACTCAGCACACCAAAGGAAATATTAGTAGCAATTGAAACAGTAAAGGAAGAGGTTGAAGAATTAAAAGGAAGAGATGGTTTATATGTAAGAGGAATGATAGCAGCCCATGAACTATATACTCATATTTTGAATGGAGAAAAAGTTTCTTATAAAAAAGCATGCAAAGTGATGCAACAGGTAGAACTTAAACCTGTACCACAAGAACAGTACAATAAAGTGGTGCGTAGAATTAATAAAAAATTAGAAGAAATGGGATACGTTGGAAGTGTAGGGGATAAAGTTACTAAATGGTTAGCCGATACAGCAATTCCAGCCGATCAGGTTATTGCTACATCAGATAGTTTATTACATAATTCAAAAAAAGCAACATTAGATAAAATAATATCGTTACCTAAAGAAGATGGAATTGATGCGGTATATCCTATTCAAGGAGTGCACTGGAGTGGGAGTTCCAGATATTTGGGGGGATTTAGAGGAGATTTGACGTTTAATGTTGAATGTCCATGGAGTACACCTACCTTTGCAAGTATTATGTGTCATGAAGGTTACCCAGGTCATCAAGCATTTTATTGTCACTGGGATGATTTGTTTCAACAGGGAAAATTACCGTTGGAGGCTGCATATTATTCTACTACTGGTAATCCGGCAACGGCAATGTTTGAGGGAGCACCAGAAATGGGATTGCATTTTCTTGGATGGGATGATTTAGAAGAGGATACGCCAGAAGTTACAGAGGAAGAAAAGAAATTATTTGCTTTGGGAAGAGATGTTCTAGATCTCAGAAGAATGATACAGATGCAGGCGTGTTATATGTATCATGTGGACGATGTAATGGAAGTAGATGTAGTTAAGTATATACTCAATAGTCAACTATTTACAGAAGTGGAAGCAAGGAATACGATTAGATTTTTTACACATCCTGTACAGCGCTACTACTATCCAGCATATTATTACGGAAGATGGATGATAGGAAAAGCTTATGATAAAATTCCAAAAGGAAAGAGAACAGAATTTTTTCATTTTCTGTATGATTTACCACATACAAATGAAACTTTTTGTAAAGGAATAGAAGAAATGATAGGGCAGGAATTTAAGCCATTTGACTATGTATAGCAACATGCCAGCAGGAATTGTAAACGCATGAGATAAAATTAATAGTATATGAAATAGGACAAACGCATCAATTTTATAAAAGTAATGCATTCTCTCTAAAAATAGCTAAAAGTGTAGTTGCTACACAATGCTCAGTTGCTTTTTAGAGGGAATGCATTTTTTAATAGTCCACA
>JAWXVD010000094.1:0-12858 GCA_044425705.1 Eubacteriales bacterium
AGCACAGTACGAGAACGTACGCAAGTAAAATATATAAAATTTGACAAAAAAATAAGCCTCAAAAGGCTTAAATAAAGGATTCTTATAAATTTTCATATTTTAAAAGTGTAAAACTTCCGGGTAAATCTATTGATGTCAAGTTACTTATCCACTTTCATTATAACTCATGCAAAAAAAGTATAGCCTAACCTTGCAATATTGTAAGGTTAAACTATGTTTTTTTATTTCTCTATAGCATTTCCAATTTTCTTCCTATATAATTATACTATCTCTTAATGAGAATCAGACTCCTCAGCAAAAGAACGTTTCGAAAGAAAGGAAACTATGAAAAAGCAAATTATTTTATTAATGACAGATACTACAAGAAAAGATATGGTAGGTTGTTATGGAGACACGCGCATGTTAACTCCTAGTATTGACAAATTGGCAGCAGAGGGCATTCGTTATGAAAATGCTTATACTTGCCAACCAGTCTGCGGCCCTGCTAGAAGTGCTATGTTTACAGGTATTTTCCCCCATAGCAACGGTATGGTAACCAATTCAATTGCTATGGGTGATAATGTAAAAACAGTAGGGCAACGTTTAAGCGATAATAATATTCACTGTGGGTATATTGGAAAATGGCATTTAGATGGAGGAGATTATTTCGGTCTCGGCACCTGCCCTGATGGTTGGGATTCTGACTATTGGTATGATATGAAATGCTATTTAGAAGAATTAACTGAAGAAGAACGCTTGCTTTCTCGTCAATCATCTACCTCATACCTTGATACTATGAGTGAAGATTTTACCTATGCTCACAGATGCTCCAACAGAGCATTAGATTTTTTAGAGAAAAATCATGAAGAAGATTTCTTTTTAACTGTTTCTTATGATGAGCCACATGGTCCAAGCTTATGTCCTGCACCATATCACAGTATGTATGATGATTTCAAATGGAAAGACAACCCTAATTTTCAAGATGACTTGACAAAAAAACCATTTATGCAACAGCTCTGGGCTGGAGAAGCTATGAATCAATCCTTAGAAGAATTGAACCATCCATCGAAACAGTTATCTTTATTTTTAGGTTGCAATACTTTTGTGGATTATGAAATTGGCCGTGTGATAGATAAAATCAATGAACTTGTCCCAGATGCTCTTGTTATTTTCACCTCTGATCACGGTGATATGATCGGTGCTCATAGACTTCAAATGAAAAACGCCACTGCTTATAAAGAAGTAGCCAATATTCCTTTGATTATCCGTGGCGGTGAAGTAAATAAGGTAGTTACCGCTCCTGCTTCTCATATCGATCTAGTGCCTACTATTTTAGAATATATGGAACTACCAATTCCTAAGTTATTAGAGGGAAAAAGCATGCTGCCTCAAATCAAAGACACTAGGGTTTCTATCAATGATATTGTTTATACAGAATTTACTAGATACGAAGTGGATCATGATGGATTCGGTGGATTGCAAATGATGCGTGCAGCAACTACAGAACGTTATAAGTTGGTCATTCATCTTCTAGACACCGATGAATTTTACGATATGCAAGAAGACCCTTATGAAGTAAATAATTTGATTCATGAGGAAAGTGTAGCTGCCATCCGCGATGAATTACATAATGCCATTTTAGAACATATGAATGAAACAAGAGACTTATACCGTGGTTACCAATGGGCGACACGTCCTTGGCGAACTGATAGAACCGCTGCTTGGGCAAATGATGGTTACACAAGACAACGTGAAAACGAAGAATATGAACCACGTCAATTAGATTACGATACAGGATTGGCTATGAACGAAGCTACTAGAAAGAAAACAACGAAGGATGAGAAGAAGTAGGAAAAACTTTGACTCACAATAATATCACGGAAAAATCAGACAATAAAAAAGCCAGTGAAAATATGTTCACTGACTTTTTTTATCTTCATAAGCGTTTAAACGTCCACAACACTTACATGATACTATATGATTAATCTCTATAATAAGCCACACCCGATTCAAAAATCTTCATATCTTGTTCTCCATAGATATTCATCGCTACAGAAGCATCTCTACGTTCTGAATGGGCCATCTTACCAAAACATCTGCCATCTGGTGAGGTAATGCCTTCAATAGCCATATAAGAACCGTTTACATTCCATTCTTCGTCCATAGAAACATTTCCATTTAAATCTGCATATTGTGTTGCTACTTGTCCATTGGCAAACAATTTATCTAACCACTCTTTTGGAGCTACAAAACGTCCTTCTCCATGAGATGCTGGATTCACATATGTTTTACCAAGTTCGGCACCTGCAAGCCAAGGTGATTGATTGGATACTACTTTTGTATATACCATTTTTGAAATGTGACGATTAATGGTGTTAAATGTCAAGGTAGGAGAATCTTCTTTCTGTCCAAGAATTTCACCATATGGTACAAGCCCTAATTTAATCAAGGCTTGGAAACCATTACAGATACCTAAGCATAAACCATCTCTTTCATTTAAGAGTTTCATAACAGCTTCTTTCATTTTCTCATTTTGGAAGGCTGTAGCAAAGAATTTTGCACTTCCGTCTGGTTCATCACCTGCTGAGAATCCGCCTGGGAATATGATGATTTGTGATTCCCCAATAGCTTTTTCAAAAATATCTACAGAACTTCTAATATCTTCTGCTGTCAAGTTTTTAAATACCTTTGTAATTACGTTAGCACCTGCACGCTCAAATGCTTTGGCACTGTCATATTCACAGTTAGTACCTGGAAATACAGGAATAAATACAGTAGGTTTTGCAATTTTATTTTTACAAATATGAATGCTAGATGCATTGTAAAGTTTTGATTGTACTGGTTCGCATCCTTTTTCTGCTTTTGTTGGGAACACATGCTCTAACTTAGAAGTCCATGCTTCTAAAGCTTCTTCCATTGTGATTTCCATATCTTTATATATGAATTTCGATTCTTCTGTCACTGTACCAATCAAATCGTAGCAAGCATCGATTCCTGTCACTCTACTACTGTCAACTTCTGCAATAATATCACCGATTCCATTTGCAAATAGCTCTTCTGCATCCCATTCTTCATTGATTGCTACACCTAATTTATTACCAAATGCCATTTTGCTGATGGCTGCCGCAATACCTTTTGCATCTACTGCATAAGCTGCAACAATTTCTTTGTTATGAATCATTTTTGTGATTTCTTCATATAATTCCATTACTTTTTCATAAACTGGAATATCAAATTCATCTTTATCGATGGCAAAACGAACTAATTTATTGCCTGCTTTCTTTAATTCTGGTGTCACAATTTCAGCTTCTTTTGCAATATCTACTGCAAAAGAAACAAGCGTTGGTGGTACATCAATTTCATTAAAGGTTCCTGACATACTGTCTTTTCCACCAATTGATGGCAATCCAAAACCGATTTGCGCATCATAAGCACCGAGAAGTGCTGCAAAAGGTTGACTCCATCTAGATGGGTCTGCACTCATACGTCTGAAATATTCTTGGAAGGTAAATCTAATTTTACTATAATCACCACCACTGGCAACAACTTTTGCCATAGATTCTGTAATGGCATATACTGCACCATGGTAAGGGCTCCATGAAGATAATGATGGATCAAATCCATAACTCATCATAGTTACTGTATCTGTTTTTCCTTTTAATACAGGAAGTTTTGCCACCATGCTTTGTGTCTCTGTTAATTGATATTTTCCACCGTAAGGCATAAATACGCTACCAGCTCCAATAGAGCCATCAAACATCTCTACAAGACCTTTTTGAGAACACACATTTAAGTCATTTAATAACGCTAACCATGCACCTTTTACGTCTTCAGCTTCTAATTTTTCTTCTACAACTGGAGTAGCAATTTTATCAAAATAATTTTCTTCTTTTAAAGGAAGTTCAACTTTTACTGTTGTTTCTTGGTGTGCACCATTGGTATCCAGAAAGGCTCTCGCTACGTTAACAATACTCTTTCCTCTCCAATTTAATACCAGTCTTGGTTCTTCCGTCACCACTGCCACTTCAATCGCTTCTAAATTCTCTTCTGCACTATATTGTAAAAATTCTGCCACATCTTTAGGATCTACTACTACTGCCATTCTTTCTTGTGATTCAGAAATGGATAATTCTGTTCCATCAAGACCTGCATATTTCTTAGGTACTTTATCAAGATCTACAATCAAACCATCAGCTAACTCGCCAATTGCCACTGATACACCACCAGCACCAAAGTCATTACATTTTTTGATTAATTTACTTACTTCTTCTCTACGGAATAAACGTTGTACTTTACGTTCTGTTGGTGCATTTCCTTTTTGTACTTCAGCACCACAAGTTTCGATACTTTCTTCTGTATGCACTTTAGAAGAACCTGTTGCTCCACCACAACCATCACGTCCTGTTCTTCCACCAAGTAAGATAATGATATCTCCTGGATCAGATGTTTCTCTAATTACATTTTTACGAGGAGCTGCACCCATAACGGCACCGATTTCCATTCTTTTAGCCACATAATTAGGGTGATAAATCTCTTTTACAAATCCTGTTGCAAGACCAATCTGATTACCATATGATGAATAACCACTGGCTGCACCACGAACTAATTTTTTCTGTGATAACTTTCCTTTTAATGTTTCTGCAACAGGAACAGTTGGGTCAGCTGCGCCAGTCACACGCATTGCTTGATATACATATCCACGTCCTGATAATGGATCACGAATAGCACCACCAAGACAAGTAGCTGCACCACCAAAAGGTTCAATTTCTGTTGGATGGTTATGTGTTTCATTTTTGAAAAATACAAGCCATTCTTCTTCCACTGAACCATTACCATAATCCATTTCCACTGGTACTACAACTGAACATGCATTGATTTCATCAGATACTTCCATATCTTCTAATTTACCATCTGCACGAAGTTTTCTCATAGCCATCAATGCTAAATCCATTAAACAAACAAATTTATCATCTCTGCCTGCAAAAATTTCTTCTCTTGTATCTAAATAACTTTGATATGTTGTTTCAATTGGTGTTCTATAAAAACCATCTTCAAATTCCACTTCTGTTAATTCAGTAGAAAATGTAGTATGACGACAGTGATCTGACCAATAGGTATCAAGCACTCTGATTTCTGTCATAGATGGATCTCTTTGTTCTTCATTTTTAAAATATGTTTGAATATGTAAAAAATCTTTGAATGTCATAGCCAAACCTAAAGAAGAATACAAATCTTCTAAATCCACTTCTGACATATCTTTAAAACCATCAAAGATAAGCACATCTGCTGGCTCATCAAACACAGTAACTAACGTCTCTGGTTTCACCAAATCTGTCTCTCTAGAATCTACTGGGTTGATACAATAGGATTTAATTTGTGCGAATTCATCCTCAGAAACACTTCCTTCTATCATATAAGTAACGGCAGTTTTAATAATAGGTTCTTCATCTTCTTTCAAGAATTTCACACATTGCACTGCTGAATCTGCTCTTTGATCAAATTGTCCTGGTAAAAATTCAACGCTAAATACTTTTGCAGCTTCTGGCATTTCAAAACTTTCTTCATATAAAATATCTACTGGTGGTTCTGAAAAAACAGTTTTACATGCAGTTTTAAAAGTCTCTTCTGATAAATTTTCAATGTCATAACGAATAAATTCTCTTACGCTTGTAATTCCCTTTACTCCAAGATAACTACCAATTTCTTCCCTTAATTCTTTTGCTTTCACTGCAAATGGCTCTTTTTTCTCTACGTAAATACGCTTCACGTTACCCATCATTTTCCTCCATTAGTCTGTACTACTTTTATTTTCATATCCTGGTTACTTACTAACAACTACACTTTGCGCTATCATTCAAACATGAACAGCAACGCTTTCGCAACTAATTATACCATTTTACAAAAATTTTGCAATTGATAAAAGTTACAATTAGTGAATGAACTTTTTAAATTTTTATTCATAAACTCCAAAAAAGGTTATCATTTACAACGATATGTAAACGATAACCTTCTGTATTTCACCATCTATTCTTCAATTGCTTCTTTCATAATTTCTCTTCCCATTAAAACACCCATTAAGGAAGCCATCATCAATCCTCTAGTCCATCCGCTTGAATCTCCTAAGCAATGAAGATTTTTTACATTGGTATTGAAATCTTCATCCATCTTTACTTTATTGCTATAGAATTTTAATTCGGGTGAATATAACAATGTTTCATCTGAAGCAAATCCTGGTACAACCTTATCTACTGCATGAATAAAATTGATAATATTTGTCATGGCACGATAAGGCATGGCTGCTGTAATATCTCCCGCTACTGCATCTGGTAATGTAGGAACCAAGTTAGCTTGTGTTAATTCTTTTGCCCAAGTACGCTTTCCGTCTAAGATATCCCCGAATCTCTGTACCAAAAGCTGACCATTACCGAGCATGTTTGTCAATTCTCCAACTTTTTTTGCATATTCAATAGGCTGATTGAATGGCTCTGTAAAATTATGAGAACAAAGGATTGCTAAATTTGTATTATTTGATTTCAAATCTTTATAAGAATGGCCATTTACTACCGCTAAATTGTCGTCATAATTTTCTTGACTTACAAATCCACCAGGATTTTGGCAAAATGTACGCACTTTATTTTTAAATGGTTTCGGATAACCAATTAATTTTGATTCATATAACACTTCATTTACTTTTTCCATCACTTCATTACGAACTTCTACACGTACACCGATATCAACTGTACCAGGTGCATGACTAATTTGATTTTCTGCACAAACTTTTTCTAACCAGTCTGCTCCACGTCTGCCTGTGGCTAAAACAATGCGGTCACCATAAAGAGTCGTCTCCATCTCTTTGTTTGAAATTTTAACCCCTACACACACATTATCCTCTATAATAATATTATGACATTCTGTAGAAAATAAAATCTCCACACCATTTTCTAACAAATATTCTTGAATGGCACAGTAAATTTCTTGTGCTTTCTCAGTTCCCAAATGACGAATCGGACAATCCACTAATTTTAAACTTGCATTGATTGCTTTTCTACGAATATCCTTAATTTCTTCTGTGACATTAATACCTTCTACTTTTGTATCAGCTCCAAAATCGAGATAAATTTGATCTGTATAATGAATCATTTCTTGTGCCTTGGCTGCACCGATTAGATTTGGTAAATCTCCACCTACTTCATAGCTCAAAGACAGTTTTCCATCTGAAAATGCACCTGCCCCACTGAACCCTGTGGTAATATGACAATTCGGTTTACAAGAAACACATTTTTTTGTCTTTGTTTTTGGACAGGATCTATCTTGAATCCTACAGCCTTTTTCAATCATTATAATTTTCTTCTTGGAACCCTTTTTCACCAATTCTAATGCTGTAAATATACCTGCTGGTCCTGCACCTACAATAATCACATCTTTTTTCATCCTAATATCCATCCCTTTCTCTTAAAAAACGTAACAGCTCAGCCATCACCCCAAATCTGTCACACCAATTTTTATTTTTTTCTTGCATGGCTGAACTATAAACAAAAACTGCCTACAATATGGGTATAGTACGCCCATCATTGGGTGATACCATAGCTAACTGTAAGCAGTTTGTAGAAACATTCATCTATTATATGAATATATATGAGATCAAATCCATAAATATTATATAAAACTTCATTATAGCTGTCAAGGTTTTGACTCTATTTGAGAAAATCAAATTGTGATAAATACAAATGATAATACTCTCCTTCCTTTTCTAACAGTTCATCATGACTCCCCTTCTCAACGATACCACGTTTATCCACATACATAATGCAATCTGCATTTTTAATCGTAGATAATCTGTGGGCTATAATAAAAGAAGTTCTACCTTCTAGTAAACGTGCCAAGCCTACTTGTAATAACATTTCTGTTTCCGTATCAATGCTAGAGGTAGCTTCATCAAGAATCAAGATTTTAGGATCTGCAAGCAAGGCTCTTGCAAAAGAAATTAATTGTCGTTGTCCCGCTGACAGACGGCTTCCTCGTTCATTCACTTCAGTGTTATATCCCTGTTCCATATTTTGAATAAAATCATGGGCGCAAACTGTTGTTGCCGCAGCAATGACTTCCTCATCTGTAGCCTGCAAATTTCCATAACGGATATTGTCCATAATCGTACCTGCAAAAATAAAGCTATCTTGCATCATAATCCCCATTTGTGAACGTAAAGATTTTATTTGTACTTTAGAAATATCCACATCATCGATATAAATTGTACCTGCATTGAGATTATAAAATCTACTAATCAAGTTAACGATGGTAGATTTTCCTGCACCCGTAGGTCCTACAATAGCATATGATTCCCCTTTTTTCACTTGAAAACAAACATCTTTTAAAATAGGTTGTCCTTCTTCATAGCTAAAATTCACATGGTCAAAAGTTACATCACCATGAATCACTGGCATTGGATAAGCCCCTTCTTCGTCCTTTACAAGAATTGGTTCATCTATGGTTTCAAAAATTCTTTCCAGATAAGACATAGAAGTAAGCAAGGAATTATAAAAACCTGCCAACGTATTAATAGGTGCCCAGAATCTTCCAATATAACTAGTAAACGCAATCAGTGTTCCTACTTTCAAAGCATCAGGTCCAGCAATCATTAACTGAATCCCCACAATATAAATAAAAGAAGTGGTCACTGCAGAAATAATATCCACACTTGGTCCCATTACAAAATTATAAATCACCGCATTCATCCATGAATGACGATATCCTTCACTGAGTCTATTGAATATATTGGTATTTTCTTGCTCTCTCACAAAAGACTGGGTCACACGAATTCCATTTAAACTTTCTGCAATATAGGCATTTAAGTTAGATTGCTTATTGGACTGGATTTGCCAAGCAATACGCTGTCTTCTTTTAATAAAAATAATAACAGCTGCCAACAAGGGGAGTCCACATAAAGCAACGAAAGTAAGTACTGCATCGCAATAAAACATAAAGAATATAATAAAAAACAAGTTGCATAAATCAGTAATCGTATTTACAATACCATTACTCAATAAATCACTAAGATTATTAATATAATTCACCACACGTACCTGAATTTTTCCATGTGGTCTATCATCATAATAACTAAATGGTAATTCTTGTAAATGAACAAACAAATCACTCCTCATACGATGCACAATATTTTGACCAATAAAATTCATTGTTTTAATCCTTAGTCGTAAACACCATGCCGAAAAACTAATAATCACAATTGTCCACCCACACAAAACTAAAATCTGATGCATATTTTTTTGTGGTATTAATTCATCCATAATCTGCTGTAAGAAAATAGGAATCAGCATAGTCAGTGCTGATGAAAATAACATGAGAAAGATAACACCTATCATGCTTTTTTTATACGGCATAATATAGACACCTAACTTTTTTAATTGTTTCACATCAAAGCTTTGTTCTAACACCTCATCCACATCATAACGGTTACGAGCCATAATTTCACACCTCCTTATTTCTTTAAAAGATTATATGGAATTTCACCATATTGATTTTTAAAGGTATTGGCATAATATCCATTGCCAGCTACAAGTTCTTCATGGATACCTGATTCAATAATACGTCCATGATCCATAACTAAAATAACGTCTGCATCCTTGATAGAAGAAATACGATAAGCAATTACAAAAACCGTACATTTATTATCTAATTTTTTTAATTGTGATTGAATATAACCTTCTGTTTCCATATCAACAGCTGATGTGGTGTCATCTAATATTAAAATGGAAGGATCTTTTAGTAATGCTCTCGCTAAAGAAATACGTTGTTTTTGTCCACCTGACAATCCCATTCCTCGTTCACCGATAATGGTATCATATCCATCTGGCATGGCTTGAATAAAGTGATTTGCATCAGCCATAATGGCTGCGTCTTTTACCGACTCAAAGGAACAAGTAGGTCTACCATATGCAATATTTCCCTCAATCGTGTCAGAAAAAAGAAATATATCTTGCATTGCCATCCCAATATGATCTCGTAAATTATACAAATCATGATCTTTCACATCTTTTCCGTCTACTAAAACCCTTCCCTCTGTAGTGTCATAGAAACGACACAACAAGTTCATAATAGTAGATTTACCTGAACCAGTGGAACCAATAATACCTACTGTTTGTCCTGCTTTAATAGAAAAATCAATATCCCTTACAATGTCCTCATCATCTGCCCCATAAGACACATTTTGAAACGTAATATCCCCTTTGATTGGTGACCGTACAGATTTGGCTATCAGATTTTTCACATGAGGTTCTTCCCGATATGTATCATATATTTTGTCCACACTAGTCAAGAAATTTTGAATGTCATTAATACGCCAACTAAACATACGAAGGGGATTATTTAGCATCCACAGATAACCATTCACACGAACCAAATCACCTAAAGTAATTTCTCCTTGAATTGTCATATAACCACCCAGACCCATTAACACAACCGTTAACATATTGGCAAAAATCTCAAAGATAGGTACATAATTCATCCAAATTTTCGCAGCATTAATCTGCGCATCTCTAAATTTATCATTTTCTTGGTTAAATTTAGCAATTTCATATTCTTCTTGTGCAAATGCTTTAATCACCCGATTTCCACTAATATTTTCTTGCACAAAAGCATTTAAACTAGAGAAACATTGACGATTTCGCTGAAATGCAGGCCGCACTTGTTTTGATTGCAAAAAGGTAACCAGCGCTGAAAACGGAAGTACAATCATCATACATAATGCTAATTTTACATTAATTGTAAAAATCATACATAACGCTAAAATAAAAAAGAGTAATTGTTGATAAGTGTTAAAAATAGTAAATGCCACAAAATGGCGAATTGCTTCAATGTCACCTGTCTGCCTACTCATCAAATCGCCAGTCTTTTTCTTATTAAAAAAAGTGAAATCTTCCGCCAATAATTTACGATATATTTCATGTCTCATATCATAAAGAATAGATTGTGAAACTTGTTCAAATATAAGTTGTTGAAAAAAGCGGCAGCCACCTATAATCACTGTCACAACAAGTAAAATTGCAATCAATACCGGTAGCAATTCATAATTTTGTGCTGTAATTACATCATCAACAATTGACCCTGCAATTTGTGGATTAACAATAGATAACACCACTGTAACTGTAGTCAAAAACAGACCAAGTGCCATTTTATATGTGTGCCTTTTAAAAAATGTATAAAACCATGTTAATGCATTCATATGGATACCTCTCTACTCTATATTTCTTACTATATTATTTGTTATTTATATCACGGCAAGAAACAACATTATTATAATACACGAACAAACATTCAACCTTATTTTACTGTAATTTTCAAAAAAGAGAATGGACTATCTTGTAAGAAAGATGAAGAATTTTGTGAAATTATATTTTACAAAATATAGAAAAAAAGATAAACTAGATTGGTAATATAACGAATATAATAATTAATATTCTAATAGATTACAAAACAAGTCAATAACTAATAGATTATAGTTTCCTTATCAATGAATTTATATATTTTAAAATGGTGGTAATATAAACATGACAAGAGAAAAAAAAGAACTACGAATAGAACACTGTACGCCAAAGGTATTGTTTACATGGCAAGGAAGTAGAAAAGAAAGTGAAAAAGAAATGCACAATCATGATTTTTTGGAACTTGCTTTTGTGCTATCTGGGGTTGGTCAATATTGTATTGATGGCGAAATAATAGATGTGGAAGCAGGAGATTTAATTATATTTAATCCTGGTACGAATCATAAAGCCATTATTCCTAATCACTGTGAACAAAAAACCACCGAGTTTTTTGTAGGTTTTTCAGATTTTAAATTACGTGAATATCCCATGAATTTTATTCCGTTAAGTGAAAAAGGAAATAAAATTTCTACTTCTAGTGATTTACGACAACAAATTTCAAAATTATGTTTAGCAATGACGGCTGAAAAAGAAATGTGGAAGGTAGGACGTTATTTCCTTTTGAATGCTTACTTGACACAGTTACTAATGCTAGTGATTCGCGAAGAAAGTCTACCAATTAAGGAAGATATCCAACGATATTCCTTCGAATCTGTCAATCGCAAACATGTAGTCAGTAAAATGGTTGAGTATTTTGATGAACATTATAACGAAAAGATATCTCTAGAGCACATAGCCGAAAATATGTATCTAAGTCCTTTTTATATATCAAGGATTTTTAAAAGTGAATTAGGTGAATCACCAATAAATTATCTTATTAACATCCGAATGAAACGTGCAAAAGAACTCTTGGAAACTAGTGAGAAAATAAGCGTACAAAAAGTTGCTTCCTTAGTAGGTTACACAGACGCCTATTATTTCAGTCGACTTTTTAAGAAAAAATATGGATATCCACCATCTAAAGTACATAAAAACAACCTAGACACAAAATAATTTTGACAATGAAATAACAATAATTTTACTTGTAAAATATTCCAAAAACGTTTAAACTATAAATTGTCACTTTTTCACATAAATCAGTTGCAACATGTTCTTATTTTTATTAGCTTTGACTAATAAAGAGTACCATAATATAACTTGAGTTAAGAAAGGATTTTATCGTTTATGATTCAATTTTTAGCAAATTTTATTATAAAAGACAATAATAATATACAAGACCCCCAAATTCGTCAATCTTATGGCATTCTATGTGGTGCTGTTGGAATTGGACTGAATATATTATTGTTCTTTGGAAAATTTTTCGCTGGTTTCATTAGTAATTCTATCGCTATCACAGCTGACGCATTTAACAATTTATCCGATGCAGGTTCTTCTCTTATTACATTGCTAGGATTTAAAATCGCTGGACAAAAACCAGATCCTGATCATCCTTTTGGACATGGTA
>JAWXVD010000095.1:0-12779 GCA_044425705.1 Eubacteriales bacterium
AATTACAGGAGCATGTATAAAAGAATTTGATATGGAGTATTATATAGCGAATTGTAATAGAGAACAGAAAGCAGAATTTACAGATAGACTAGTGGAATATTTATCTAGGATGCTGAAAAATTATTAAGTAAGAACTATCAATAATGAGATGACATGGTGCAGGTGCTTAGAGTTAAGGTGACAAATATCAATAAATTATAGTACGAGGTAGAAGAAGTGAATACAGAAGTGATACAAGTAGCATGTCCTTGTTGTAGAAATAAAAGGTTATTTGATTTGTTGCATGGAGCAACTGGAACAATACAAATAAAGTGCCCAATATGCAAACAAGTCATTGCGATACCGTTACATACATATCATAAAAAGCAAATATTAGGAACTACTGAGCCTAGGATCAGTATGGGAAGTCCCATAGTCTAGATACCGCCGAGCCAGAGTAAAGCTGTTTTTAACAGGATTACTCTAGGCTTTTTTTGTGCGCAGCTTTACTCATTGTAGAGAAAGTTGTGCAGATGAAGAACATTAGAAGTCCACCTTCAGATTTTGATAATCGTAATATTAAAATTTGGAGAGAAAAATGGAAAGAGAAATATATACAATAGGAACTCAATTAAAGAATATAAGAAAACAAAGTGGATTAACACAAAGTCAATTAGCGGAACAATTATATGTATCAACGGATATGATTAGACGTTATGAGAATGGCTATAGTCAGATTGGGAATGATCATTTAATTAGTTTATGTAGAATTTTTGATGTGTCAGCAGATTATTTTTTGTTTGGTACTGTCTATGTATCAGAAGAAATGGATGATACAATGCGGGAAATATATC
Source organism: Eubacteriales bacterium (assembly GCA_044425705.1). Lineage (GTDB taxonomy): Bacteria > Bacillota > Clostridia > Lachnospirales > Lachnospiraceae > JAWXVD01. Next base: position 834 of record JAWXVD010000095.1, read on the forward strand.
ATTTTTATATGAATAAGTCGCAACAAGAAAGAAAATGGGCATTAGAGGTTATGAGGGTAATGTTTGAGAAGCCAAGATTAAGTTAATAGCATCAAAGAAAGAATAGCTGCTGTATTCTAGGGAATCTATCTTGCATATCTTGGCATTCTCTTTTTTGTATGTTAAAATATATACTAATTAGGATAGAACTACAGACAAGAATATAAGAATGTGTGAAATAAGGAGACCAAATGAAGCTACAGGAATTGGAATTAGAGAACTATAGAGGTTTTAAAAAATTGAAGGTATCATTCCATCCAGAATTATCTGTTATTATAGGAGCAAATGGCAGTGGAAAGACTACTGTATTAGATGCGGCTTCTATTGCAGTAGGCTCTTTTTTGATGGGATTTGATACAATTCCTAGTCGTGGGATATCAAAAGAAGATGCTATGAATGTTAGTTATGATATGGGGAGTACTATTGATTTGCAACCTCAATTTCCTGTTATAATTCGTGCAAATGGTGGTATTAATAGTGAGGCATTAGCATGGGAAAGAACACTGACTAGTTCAGGAGGGAAAACAACTGTAATAGGTGCGAAAGAGCTCAAGGAATTATCAATTGCGTATCAAGAGCGGGTTAGATCAGGGGATAAAAATTTGATTTTACCAATTGTATCGTATTATGGCACAGGTCGTTTGTGGGCTCAAAAGAAGGAAAAAAAATCTAAGGAGATAAGACAATTAAATTCACGTACACTAGGATATTTAGATTGTTTAGATGCGGAATCTAATGAAAAATTGATGCTTAATTGGTTTCAAAACATGACATTGAAAGAGCTACAAGGTAAAAGCACAATACCAGAATTAGAAGCAGTTAGAAAGTCAATTATCAAATGTTATAAACTAATTACAGGCTATATAGATGTTAAGGTGGAATTTAATCTTGATACTCATGGGATAGACTTGGTTTATAAGGAAACAGTGGATGAGTCATATAGACGTAGTCCTATGAAAGAGCTGAGTGATGGGTATAAGAATACGTTGAGTATGATTGCTGACATAGCATACCGAATGGCAGTATTAAATCCAGCATTATTAGAAAATGTAATAGAGCAAACACCAGGAGTGATTTTGATTGATGAAATAGATTTGCATTTACACCCTAAATGGCAACAACGAATACTAGGTGACTTAAAAGAAATTTTTCCATTAGTTCAGTTTATTGTAACAACTCATGCACCAGCAGTTATTCATTCAGTGGATAAAAAATCGCTATTGATTTTTAATGATGAAGGCGATTTGTGTGAACCTAATTTGCAAACATATGGTAAAGATGTGAATGCTATTATGCGTGAGGTAATGAATGTGGCCGAGAGACCGAAAGGTGTCAGTGAACAATTTGATTTACTATATGATTTAATTGAGGAAGGTGACTTACAGGGTGCAGAGGAGATATTAGAGAGCCTTGTAAAAATAGTTGGCAATCAAGATAGTGAAGTGGTTGGAGCTAGAACTACATTGGAGTTAGAGTACTTATAAGGAGAAACATGATAATTATTCATAAGAAAAATGAACCTAGAGAACTTTGGCAAGCAAAACAAAATGGATGTGAGTGTTATGAAGATTTAGCAGGGAATGTACGTGATGCAATTCGTAAACAATTATATGAGGAACAAGGTGGGATATGTGGGTATTGTATGCGAAGAATACAATATGAGGAGCTAGAAAAGCTAGTGCCTATTATAAAAATTGAACACTATATGCCAAGACACCCACAAGCAAACGAACGAAGTAATGAAAGTACAATTGATTATAGAAACATGATATTAGTTTGCGATGGTAATAGCGGTTCGAAAAAGATTGCTCAGACTTGTGATACCCATAAGGGTAACACTCCGATAACTGTAAATCCATTTGATATAAAAACAATTAGCAAGATAAAGTATAAAAGAAATGGCATTATCTACTCGGCAGATGTGGATATTAATGAAGACTTAAACGAAACATTAAACTTAAACTGTGATGCAGTTTCTCTCCCAGACAATAGAGAGGCTGCCTTAAGAAGTTTACAAACTAAGATAAAAAAAGATTTAAAGAACAGACAAGGTGACTTTGCATATTGGGATGATTTATATCATAAGATTAATGAAAAAACTCCTAAAATGGAATATGTGGGAATCTTATTGGATTATTTACAGAATAAGATTGTGACAGCTAGACGAATGTAAATATACTATAACCGAAGTGAAAGCTGAGAATTAATTAGCTTACTTCGGTTTTTTTATTATATTCATAAGTTAGAATGATGATGTAAGCGAAATGTAGTATGCTTAAATTGGAAAAGGGTATATATACTGGTACGTAGGAGAAAAGCTACGAGAAGTAGTGAAAAAATAGGTGCAGTAATGATAGGTCTTTTGTTATGTACCGGTATTATGCAAACTAAGTTTTGCAGTAATGAGCAAGAGTTTTCATTATTTACTATACGTGGTGGTCAGCAAATAACAATGACGTATGTTAATGGAGAAAATATCACCGATGACATTGTAGAATTATAAGAACAAGTAATGGGAAATATAGCAGAATATTTTCACAAAGAGCAAGAAGAATTACAATTCGAACAATTTTGTTTGTTGGAGATGGATGGAATAACTGTAGAGGTAGAAGTGGATGTGATTAAGGAATTTAATTATATTCACTATAATTCTGGTGAATTTTGTTACATTTATGCGATAGGATATACAGATAATGAGTGGATTCAAAAAGAAGGATTTTATCAGAAAATTCAAGATACTTGTGGTGCAACGTGGTATTATAGTGACAAGGCGTTTGTTCACTTTAAGGAGAATTTAAAACGGAGAATAAAATGGAGCTATACTGGTGAAATGGAGATGCTGTTATTACAAAGCAATCCACAGGAAAATCAGATACTAGATTTTAGAAATTATATATGTATAGATATTAGTTATGGATTAAAACATGAATATTTGGAATCGTTTCCCAAATTTATGGAATCATTAATTAATAGTGCAAAGAAAGAGATTACGATACCGGAAGTGATTGCAGATATGCAGAAATTTAAAATTGAGATAAAGAAGATTGTGCAGAAATAAAAAGAAATTTTGAAAACAAGTATCCAAGAAACAAGATTCAACTTGAAGGATGAAATTTAAAGGTTGTCAATATATCTTTTGAGGGTGTATCATAACAATATAACTTGATATGCAGCGTTTGGTTTTATTATTTGGGAGGAGATATATGAATAAGAGAATATGGATGTATAGAGTTAGAAGGTGGACTGAAACTAAATGTAAAAATATTAAAACATTTAGTTGTTCGTATATTCTATTTGCAGTGTCGTTGTTATTATCTTCTTTGGTTTTACTTACATCTATATTTCCACAATTCAAGTTGTATATAGATAAAAATAATGAAGTATCAATAATTTATAATCTAAATGTTTATGGGTCCATAGATGCTACAGATGCTACGGAATATTATATATATGTAGGGGGATATTGCACGGAAGTAAATTTGGAAGGGCAGTATGAATTAGATTTTTTATCAGGTAATCAGAATGGTGTATTAATGATAATTATGAATAAAAATAATGTAGTCGTAGATTATATTATTTTGGATTATGGGCAAGAAAATACAAAAAAATGTGATATTCAAATAGGGTGATAAGATATGAAATATAGTGGGATAGTCTTAGTTGGTGAAAAATTCAAGAGACGTGAAGAGAGAGCAAATAGAATTTCAATAAAGAAAACGAAAAAATTTTTGGAGGGAATATGCCAACTACAGGAATTTCTAGGGAAACTTCAAGATGAAGAGTGGATGATATTTTATATATCAGATTTGGGAGAATCCGTTAATGAAATGAAAAGTGAGTTTGCCGATATTGTTACCTATTGGTTAGTAGATAAAAATGAAGAAAATACAATTTATTTAATTGAAAAACTATGGGAAATTAGAAATACTGGTGGTGGGCTGTCAAGAAGTATTATTGAAAAAATGATTCAATGTGACGTTCTGTTTAAAAATGGAAATTTAAAATGTGTAAGTAACTCATCATATGATTTGTTAGTTGGAGATGAGTATTATTATGCTGGAAATGTAGGTGTATTAACAGATAAATCGCCATTTATCGCAATAGAGCCATATGACTATGTTTTGGCTTCATGTCAGGAAGTGATAGCATTACCAAGAGATATTGTTGGCAGATTCGATGTGTCAGTAAATCTATTTTGTCAAGGCGTAATCCTGTCAAACAGCACACAAGTAGATCCAGGATTCCATGGAAAATTATTTTGCTTATTATTTAATACATCTAATAAGGTGGTTTATTTGAAAAGAGGAACACATTATGCAACTATTGAATTTAATAAGTTAATAGAACCAACTACTGCTTATGGTGGAAAATATAATTATAAAAATTCAATTGTTGAGTATTTACCATCAAACGTAATGCAAGGGGCAATTAACGAATTAAAAAAGGAAATGGAGGAATTAAAAATGGAAACAAAAAAAATGCAAAATCTGTATTTGAGTGTAATGACAATTTTTGTTGCTATTATTTCCATTTTTGTAGCATTGAAATAGGAGGAGATATGTATAATGTAATAATAGTTGGTGCTGGGCCATCGGGTTTAACAGCAGGTATGATTTTAAAAAGAGAAGGAATTAGCTTCTTGATAATAGAAAAAGGTAAAAAATACGATGAAAGAAGTAAGCAGATTCCAGATGATGTGAGCTTTGGTGTTGGTGGAGCAGGTCTATTTTCTGATGGGAAATTATCGTATGCTCCTGCGGGGTCAAAAATGTGGGGGAAATTAAATGAATATCGTCTGAAACAAGCCTATGAGGAGGTTTGGAAATTATTGCATGTGGCGGGAATTGATCTGAAATTCTGGGATGATTTATGGATTAAGTATTGCAATGAAAATCATGATATGTATAAAAATTATGATTCGTGCTATCTTGATGAGGATGTTCGGAAAAAAATCTGTGAGTATTTTGTAGATTTGTTAGCTGAAAACCTTAAAGAAGAAGAGGTCGATGAGATTAATAAAATTAAAGATGGTTACGTTGTAAAGTGTAAGGGCGGAGCTCAATATGAGGCGGAGCATATTATTATAGCAACAGGTAAAATGAGTGCAAAATATTTGCTAGATAAAATTGATGGGATTGAGTGGAATGCCAAATATGAAATGGGAGTAAGGATAGAAATGAGTAATGAGAATTTCAGTATTGATATTGGAAGACAATCCCATGACTATAAATTAATTGATTCAATAGATTCGATGAATCAAGTGAGAACATTTTGCTATTGTAGAAATGGAAGTGTTATTAAGTCATCTTATGGTAATAATAGTACTTATAATGGAGAAACTGAAAAAAAATCAAATGATTATACAAATATTGGTGTAATACTGAGAACGGAAGATCATAATTCAAACTTTGCAAAGGAGATAATAGATACCTATTACAAAAATCAAGAAGTTGAAATGTCATTAAAGGAGTACTTAGAGGGCGCTTTAGTAGTAGGATTGGAAGTTGATAAAAGACTAAAAAAAATGATTTGTCAAATAATAAAAAGTGATAATGAAGGAAAATTGTATGGACCGGAAATTGAGAAATTTGGCGACTATCCACAAATAAATAAGAATCTTGAATGTATAGAAGATTTGTATGTTATCGGTGATGCTACATCAATGTTTAGAGGGTTGATGACAGCATTTGTTAGTGGAGCATATATGGCAAGAGTGTTAGTGGAAAAAAGAAAAAATAAGTTTGATAAGTCATTAAGTAAATTAAATATTAAAAAAAGCAATACTGATGAAATGAAATTAATTTTTACAGCACAATCAAAGGCGTATTTTTATTGCAGAGATGTTGTTTGTCAATATGTGTTAAATAGAGAAATGTTGCCTATTAATCCATTTAGAGTATTTGATTATTTTTTAGGTGATAGGGTGAAGAGAGATTTAGTTAGACGAGGGAATAATCAACTTATTAAGACCTGTCAAGAACTGTGGGTATTTGGAACCATTGCAGATGGTGTTTTGTTTGAAATTGCTTCAGCGATTGAGCAAAACAAACCAATACGATTTTTTACAATAGGAACAAAAGTAGAAGAAATAAAAGAAATTTCAGTGCATGAAATAACATTTGAGCCAGAAGTGCATAGTAGAAAAATTAAAAAAACAGATCTGATAGAATTTATAAGCAATCAGAATAGTATGAAAAAGGAGGATTATGTTCAGTTGAGTTTTGAAGATTTTTTAGATTGATTTATACTTATTCCATTCAATGAGTATCATTATGGTTGATTTAAAAGCATTATTAGTTCTTAGATTATACTCAGATAACCAGACCAGTGATATGGTGAAAATACTTATAAAATTCACAACGAAATTATATTTTTACGTCTATCCTATGTTGCTAGAAACGAAAGCAACATAGGATAGGCGTAAATAGGCTCAATCGTTTATAATATTATCTAAAAAATATTGGAGTATAAATTGTAGAAACTTGTGAGAGCTATAGGTATGATTCAATGAGAGAGAAATAATTTTTGGTAATTATTTCTCTCTTTTATTATTATGAGTAATTAGGATTTACATATTTCAAATCAGCAATTAAACTACTCGACATACTCATTTTTATTAGGGTAACACTTTTTGATAAATTCTTGCATCAAATTTTTTTCTTCCGTTGGTAGATTAATTTCATTGTATAACCAAAGATGAATAGCTTTTCCTATAGCATAAGATAATGCTTCTAACTGAAAGTCACTAATATTATTTCTAGACACGTTTGGAATTATGTTTTTTTCAATAGCATTTATAGTTAACTCTTTTAACTCAATACCCTCGGCTAGATACGGAACTTTAATATGTGCGGAAGATATTAGTACATTTTTAACATAAAGTGAGTCAGTGCATTGAAAGGAATATTTTCCACCGATATATATATCTGAATTATATGGAAGAATTTTATTTCCATCTCCATGTATCACAGTTTTTTTATCAAGATATGTGTATGAGGGGGCAATATTTGAATGATTCACTTTATTTCTAAATTCTGAAAATGAACAATAATCAATAATATAATCATCATTATCAATTATCAATTATCAATTATCAATTATCAATTATCAATTATCAATTATCAATTGTTCTTCGTTATACAAAGTGATATCTTTTGTAATAATATTAGCTTTTTTATGGGGAATTCTATTTAATGCTTCATCAAAGTCATCAAGTACATCATAAGCTTTCATAAAATCATCTGCTTCTGAACGAGCTATTATAGGAACACTTAAATATTGAATACAGTCATCATCTATAAAATCCTTTAATAATTTCTTAGGAGAAATCTCTTCATCATAACATAGTATATTAGCCTTTTTAGAATAATACAAACTTTTGTCGCAACTGATATCTGAAAAATATTCTAAAAACTGGATACCCTTATAGCTGAATTTTGCTTCAACTTCAATTTTGTTTAAGTATTTATCGAGTCTGGTTGAATCAGGATAAAACGTTCCGATTTTTTTTAAGTCAATTATCTTTGTTGTGCTATTACCTTCTCTACAGATAACAAGTGATATGGGAATTGAACAGTCTATAAAGTTTGTTCGAATAAATTCTTCAACTTCAGACTCTTTGTGATTAAAAGCAGCCATAAAATTATCATAGTCTAAAACAATTTCTGTACCTTGACTTCTTTGCTTTTCTTCGAATGTAAGGCATATATATTCGCTATTTTTTTCGAAATCTATTTTATTTATTTGATGTTGTTCCCCATAATATTTGGTGATAACAGAAACTTTATCCGATAGCATAAAACAAGCTAAAAAACCTATACCATAATTTCCGATAGGAGAATATTTGTTTCCTTGAAATAGATATTCAATAATGAGATGACATGGTGCGTGTGCTTAGAGTTAAGGTGATAAATATCAATAAATTATAGTACGAGGTAGAAGAAGTGAATACAGAAGTGATACAAGTAGCATGTCCTTGTTGTAGAAATAAAAGGTTGTTTGATTTGTTGCATGGAGCAACTGGCATAATACAAATAAAGTGTCCCATATGCAAACAAGTCATTGCGATACCGTTACATACATATCATAATAAGTAAATATTAGGAACTACTGAGCCTAGGATCAGTATGGGAATGCCCATAGTCTAGATACCGCCGAGCCAGAGTAAAGCTGTTTTTAACAGGATTACTCTAGGCTTTTTTTGTGCGCAGCTTTACTCATTGTAGAGAAAGTTGTGCAGATGAAGAACATTAGAAGTCCACCTTCAGATTTTGATAATCGGAATATTAAAATCTGGAGAGAAAAATGGATAGAGAGATACATACAATAGGAAATCAATTAAAGAACATAAGAAAACAAAGTGGATTAACACAGAGTCAATTAGCGGAACAATTATATGTATCAACGGATATGATTAGACGTTATGAGAATGGCTATAACCAAATTGGGAACGACCATTTGATTAGCTTATGTAGAATATTTAATGTGAGTGCGGATTATTTTTTGTTTGGAACGATGAATACATTAGAAACGACAGATGAAACGATGAAGAATATACATGATTTCTTCAAAGAGAAGTCGACGAAAGAAAAAAATGGGCGTTACAAATTTTAAAAATGATGTTTATGAATAAAGAGAATATATAACCCAGAATGATAGTGGGGGAATATGAATGGAAGCCCAAATATCGTTCAGTGTTTAATGTTTCTTTTATGAATTAAGATAAGTATAGATCAATTGCTGATCTACGATAAAGTGCACATTATCAGAACAAATAAGATTTAAGAGAGATATACATGCTCTTGATAAGAGCGTCATCATCAAAGGGAGTCAATGTGACCATGCTGCAGAATAATAGATGACAATTACTAGGAACAGGAGGAACATATGTGGGATACAATGGATTAGTTGTAGGACAAGCAATAAGAGATTTAAGAATAAATAAAAAGCTAACAATTGAGGAACTAAGTTATAGAGCAAATGTGAGTGCGTCACATATGAATCAAATAGAACTAGGTAGTAGAAAGATGAGCATGGCATTATTATTTGAAATTATGGATGTGTTAGAAACAGATGCAAATACAATTTTAGCCATTGAACATAGAGCAACAGGAAGTGAGAGTTATTCTATTGAGAAGGAATTAGCAACATTGTCAGAAAAAGAGCAAATATATTTAGAAGGTGTCTTTGGGTATATGATTGGAAATATAAAAAAGAATATACCTCTGTAATAGGAAGGAGCTGGTGTGAATGTGTAAAAAGAAAACAAAAAAGATTACATGTGTTGCTTATTTATCGACTAAAGGTAATATTGAGAATATTGAAAGTTGTGAAAAAAGACAATTGGAGTATATGAAGAAATATGCAAGAGCACATAATATCGAAATAGTAAAAGTAGTTCGGAGAAGTATCATGGGACAAAGGGATGTGAATAAGCATTTTCTTGAAATGCTATCCATGATTAAAAAGAAAAAGGTTGAGGGGATTTTATTGGTTAATATGTTTATGATTTCAAATAGTATATCTGAAGCATACTATAAAGTGGGACAGGTGAAAGAAGTGAATGGAGAAATTATAACAGTAGATACGGGTAGGTTAGATATGAATATAAAGGGGAAAAGATATGAAGCTAATTAAAAGAGGGGATATCATATATTTAGATTTAGGACAACATGCTAGAAGTTCAGTACAATCAGGAATACGACCTTGTTTAGTAGTGAGTAATGATAGAAGTAATCGTTATTCAAAAGTTTTAAATGTATGTCCGTTTTCAGTAAAAGAAAAGGTGAATCCAGTTCATGTGTACATAAAAAAAGAAGATGTATCAGGGTATTTTCAGCAGGATTCTTATTGTATGTTAGAACAAATTACTACTATAGATAAACAAAAAATAATTAGTAAAGTAGGAAGTATTAAACCGGATTCTGTAGTAATGAAAATAATAGATAAAAGATTATTATTGCAATTTGGTTTACTAATGGACACTGAGAAGGAGATTACTAATGCAACGAGTAGCGAATAAAAAAAGATTTGTCAGATATAAAGAAGGGGCAGAATTATATTCCATGTGTCAAAGTAAGTTTGAACAGATGGCAAAAGACGCAGGAGCAATATATAAATTAAATAAATTAGTATTGGTAAATTGCGATATTTTAGAAGAGTATTTGGAGACATTTAGAATTAAAGGATAAATAATATGGTTTTTACTATTGACTTATTGTCGGACAAAAAGTATAATGTAGTCAAGGTTGCGAAGGAGGTGGCATACAGTGGCAAGAATGGGCAGACCAGTTACAGAGGAACCAAGTAATCGTAAAGTTACAGTTCGTCTAACTGAAGCAGAATATGAATTGTTAAAGCGGTATGTCGAGAAACGTAATCTAACAATGACAGAAGCCATAAAAAGGGGTATTACATTATTATATGAAATACCTAAACAGTAGTAAAAACTCTTTTCCTTTTAATTGAAGGGAGAAAGTAGATGGCAGCAAGAAAAGACAATAAAGGTAGAGCATTAAGAAAAGGTGAATTTCAAAGAAAAAGTGACGGCAAGTATGTATATGGATATGTTGATCCTTATGGGAATAGAAGATACATATATGCGAAAGAGTTAAAACATTTAAGAAGTCGTGAAGATCAGTTGATAAAAAATCAATTGGATGGGTTAGATGTTTATGTGGCTGGAAGTGCAGATTTGAATTTTGTTTTTGATAGATATATTTCTACAAAATCAGAATTAAGAGAAACGACGTATACAAATTATACGTATATGTATGACCGATTTATTAGAGAGGGAATTGGTAGAAATAAAATAGGTGAAATAAAATATTCTGACCTACTATATTTTTATTATGATTTGTTAAATGAAAAGAAATTACAAATTAATACATTAGAAACTATTCATACAATTTTACACCCAACATTTCAACTAGCAGTAAGAGATGAAATTATTCGATTAAATCCTAGTGATGGCATTATGGCAGAGATTAAAAAGAAAAAAGGAAAGAACAAGGGTGTAAGACACGCATTAACACTTGAACAACAAAGAGCATTTATGAATTACACAAGAGAAAATCCAGTGTTTCATAAATGGAGTCCATTTTTTACAGTTCTATTAGGAACAGGGTGTAGAATTGGTGAAGCGATTGGACTAAGGTGGCAAGATGTGGATTTTGATAAGCGACTAATAGATATTAATCATAGTTTGACATATTATCCAAGAAGAAAAGATACATACAAATGTGAATTTAAAGTATCTCTTCCGAAGACAGAAGCAGGTATTAGAACAATTCCTATGATGAATACGGTATACGAAGCATTTCAAGAAGAATATGAGAAGCAGCAAGATGAAGGATTTAACATAACAGAAGTGGATGGAATGACGGGATTTATATTTACAAATCGTTTTGGAAATGTCCATAATCCACAAGCAGTTAATCGTGCAATCAAGCGTATTCGAGAGGCTTATAATGCTGACGAAATTGTAATAGCAAAAAAAGAAAAAAGACAACCACTCATTATTCCTCATTTTTCATGCCATCATTTAAGGCACACCTTTTGCTCACGATTCTGTGAGAATGAAACAAATGTAAAAGTAATACAATCGGTAATGGGTCATGCAAGTATAGAAACAACAATGGATATATACGCAGAAGTGACAGATTCCAAGAAACAAGAATCATTAGAAAGTTTAGCACGTAATTTAGATATATTTTAGGAAAGAGTCGATGTAGCTCTTTTTGGTAGATACAGCATTAAATGTAAAGTACAGCAAAAGTACAGCAAATTTGTTTTTTATAGTAGGTGATAGTACATGATAATACTTTTAGCAAAGGTGTGAAAATCCTTGATAATACGTCATAATTGCTAGTAGTATATTAAGTCAATTATTGTTCCCAACGATGAAGA
>JAWXVD010000096.1:0-12690 GCA_044425705.1 Eubacteriales bacterium
CATCTTTTTCTCCATCAAAAATGTAAGCATGAGATATTTTACCCGTACTTAATGCTGTTTGCAAATGTTCTTTCATCTGCTCTTGTCCTATAATATCCGAAAATCTTGCCATACGCTAATCTCCTTCACTTTCCTTAAGCCTAATCATTTTGTAGCCCCTTGTCTATACAAGCATCATAATGTATTTTTTTACCTCTTCTAAGCAATCTTGCAAATCTTGATTCTGAAATGTCTTTACAATTCCTGCTTCTCTCTTCTTCTCATCCGAAAAATCCACTCCATCAGCCAAAAATCTACGACATAATTCCTCATATTTTGGTTGATCTTGTGCCATTTCTCTCTCAACTGCACGTTTCAATCTCTTCCCATCTTCTACTTCAATTAAGATTGGAATGACAATTTGTTCTCCAAAATACTTAGCTATCGACACATATGATTCTATTGTTCCTATCATCAAGTAATCATTATTTTCTAAATCGATTTGCTCATCATTAACGGTAAAGTACCTCCATACTCCATGGTATGTTTGATACTCTCTTAATTCAATAATGCTTTCTTTTTTTTCTAACTCTTCTAATTGTTCATCATTTACAAAAAAATATTCTCTACCGTTTTCCTCACCTTCCCGCATAGGCCTTGTTGTGTACGGAATAATCGGTTTTAATTTTAAACTATAACTGTTGATTAAATTGTTATAGATTGTATCTTTTCCTGTGGAACTTTTTCCCATAATGCAAAAAATTTTTCCCATTTCTTACTGTATATTATAACCACGTTATAATATACTCTCCTTCCTTCTTTACCCTACAACTATAATGTCATAAGATAAACCCTTACTTACCTCTCTATTTTATACTATTTATGACTAAGAATCTACTCCAAATTTTAGTATTTTTAAGCGGTGAATTTTTATATTCGCAAAAAAGATTCCTAAAATTAGGAATCTTTTTGTGAGCTTATTTATTTTCATTTGGTTTTACTTTTTTAAACAACTGACCATTCATTAAAATACCAACACTTTTACACTTCAACCACACGAATCATGTTTGTTTTACCACTAATACCAAGTGGTACACCTGCAGTCATAACGATCGTATCGCCTTTTTTGATTAAACCAGCTCTTAAAGAAGCTTCTACTGATTCAGCAAATAATTCTTCTGCTGTTTCTTTTTGATCCATCATAAGTGGTGTTGTTCCCCAAAGTAATGCTGTTTGTCTATATGTTTCTTCTTTTGTGGTACAAGCAATAATTGGAAGGTTTGGTTTATATCTTGAAACCATGCTTGCAGTAAATCCTGACATTGTTACAGTAATGATAGCCGCTGCTTTCAATTGCATTGCTGTTAAACAAGTAGCATGTGAAATCGCTGTAGTAATATCTAATGTTTCTGCTTTGATTTTCTTTTTAAATCTTCCTTTATAGTTAATATCAGCTTCTGTTCTTGCAGCAATTTTTGACATTGTCATAACAGATTCAATTGGATACTTACCATTTGCACTTTCACCAGATAACATAATTGCTGTTGTTCCATCATAAATAGCATTAGCAACATCTGTAGTTTCCGCTCTTGTAGGTCTTGGATTTTTTGTCATAGACTCTAACATTTGAGTGGCTGTAATAACTTGTTTTCCTTTTTGAATTGCTTTTTTGATCATCATTTTTTGGATAATAGGTACTTCTTCTAATGGAACTTCTACACCCATATCTCCACGAGCAACCATGATTCCGTCAGAAACTTCTAAGATTTCATCTAAATTTTTGATACCTTGCATATTTTCAATTTTAGCAATAATTTTCATTGGGCTATTGTATTTATCTAAAATTTTACGCACTTCTAAAATATCATCTTTACAACGTACAAAAGAAGCTGCTAAGTAATCAAATTTCATTTCACAACCAAATTCAATATCTGCTCTATCTGTATCGCTGATAAATGGCATTGAAAGGTTCGCTCCTGGAAGGTTAACACCTTTTTTACTAGAAACAGGACCACTATTGTTCAATGTACAAATAATGTCATTTCCTTTGATTTCATCAACTGTCATTTCAATTAATCCGTCATCAATTAAGATTTTAGATCCAGCTTCTACATCATTTAAAATATTTTTATATGTTACAGATGCTCTTTGGGCAGTTCCTACTACTTCATCTGTTGTTAAAATAAACTGATCACCTGCAATCAATTCTATTTTTTCTTCGAATTTTCCCAAACGAATTTCTGGTCCTTTTGTGTCAATTAAAACAGCAACAGGTTTTCCTAATTCTTTACTAATTCTTCTTACTTTTTCTACTTTTTCACCTTGTTCTGCATAATCTCCATGTGAAAAATTACATCTTGCAACATTCATTCCTGCTTCAATAATTTCTCTGATTTTTTCGTCTGTTTGTGATGATGGTCCAATGGTACAAATAATTTTAGTTTTTCTCATTTAATTCTCCTTTTGAATTCTATATGTTAAGCAAGTATAACTTGCGTTTACCCTAAATTGCTTTTTATAAATATAATGATGATTCATGTCTTCAAATATACTACATTTTAATCCCTAGTTGAGTAGCCACTATTTCACTACAATAAGATAATCCAAATCATCAATTCCTTGTATATTTAACCCCTGATCCATATACGATTGTATTTGATACCAAAGTTCTTCTGTAATCACTTCACCTGGTGTGATTAAGGGTATCCCTGGTGGGTATAAATTAATATAATCACCGGCCACTCTGTCCCTACTGTCTTTCCATAGTATTTTTTCTTGCTGACAGGATAAAGCCTCTGCTATTTCCATGTTTTTAATGGATTTATTACCAGTCTTATTTTTCGCAGACCGTCTAAGATTAATAAAATCTTCCGTCTTTGTCAAGTCTTGTTTTTTGATTTCTGGGATTATTTGTGATTTTTTTGATGAATTATCTTTCTTTGGCCCAATCCAAGGATCAATACCAAACAATGCATCCCTTAATCTCCAAAATCCTTCTTCTGTATCCATGATTGTCATAATCGCTACCACATGTGTAGGTGCTGCCATCTCCATTTGTAATCCATACTCTAACCTAAGCAAATCATATAACTCTTGTCCCGTAATTCTCGTATCTTTTACAGATATTACGAGTTTTCCCAAATCTTTTATAATCATACCAAATAGTTCAGTTTCCTTTTGCAAAGATTCGTATGTTACGATTTTGATGTTTTTCAAACCACTTACTTCCTGTAAAAACTTGTCCATTCTTTCTATAAATTGATTTGCCAATTCTCTTCCTTGATTTTCCATGATTTCTATACATCGATCAATACTCGCCATCAATACATAGGATGGACTGCTAGTCTGGAAAATAGACAAATATCTTTTTACTTGTTCTATGGACACTCTTTCACCTTTTACATGCAATAATGCTGTTTGTGTCAAAGAAGGTAATGTTTTATGGACACTTTGTATAATTATGTCTGCCCCACAAAGAATTGCACTAGTTGGAAATCTTTCATGCAGTATGAAATGTGCCCCATGAGCCTCATCTACAATTAACGGAATTCCATATTGGTGTACTACTTCTGCAATAGCTTGTATATCTGATACAATCCCCTCGTATGTTGGTGATGTAATAATAACCGCTTTGATTGTTGGACATTGCTCTAGTTTCTCTTTTACCTGAGATACTGCAATTCCACCTACCATATCCCACTCTTGAAGGTATGTTGGATATAGGTATTCTGTCTGTAATTCCTGTAATTCTACACCATGGTATACCGCTTTATGGCAATTCCTACTCATTAGAATAGTATCACCTTTATTGGTCACACTACAAATTGCTGCCAAAATACCTGCTGTACTACCATTGACCAAATAGAAGCTATGATCACTGCAAAATAACTCCTCAACTCTTTTCTTCGCCATCAATAATAAATCTTCTGGATTATGCAAGTTATCAAATCCATCAATTTCTGTAATGTCAATATTATAGGATTCTTCTAATACTTCACCTGACATATTACGTTTATGACCTGGCATATGATATGGATAAGTTCCACCTTCTTTTAAAGCTACTAATTGTTCAATTATTTTAGACACAAGAAACCTTCTCCTTCTCGGTATCCAATCACTTCACACTGAAAGTCAAAACCTTTTATACCATATATTTTCTCTTTTCAGAAAACGTTTCCAAAAGGTTTTTTAAGTACAATTTATTGTATCATTTTTACAGTGGTAAAAACAACAGGTTTCCCCTGTTTTTTCCATGATTTAGATAAATTTTTTGTAAATTTTTTCTATTTTTTCTATATGTTTTTTTACATTATAAAAATTGGTTTTTCATCACTGCTATAGTTCAAATTGCTCACTTAAGTTTATCTGTAATTTAAAACTATTTCCTGGAATAAAGTGCTTATTAGTTAAAAGCACTTTATTTTCTTTAGAATAAATCGTTTCCAAAATCATAATAAAATGATCACTTTCTGCTAAATCATATTTTTCCGCCGTAAAATTACCTGTTGTAGAGAATGTAAATTGTGTTTCTGCACGAAAAGCTTCTTTATAGATATCTTCCTCCAGCATTTGTACAAAATTGTCCATATTATTAAAATCTATCTTGTATTCTGATACTGTTTCAATTGGAATAAAACTCAAAGTGTATCCTATCGCATCTTCCCCATTTTTATACCATCTGTCTGCAATCACAATCAAAGAAGTTTCACATTTCATAATTTTTGTAATTGCATCTGTTGGCGGTTCAAATCGAAATGCTGCTTCAACATTTTGTGCCTCTTTTTTGCAACAAACATGAAATGGATGTTGTATTTTTTTTATATAATCTGATTTTTTATTAGATGTATCAGGGTCTGTTATAAAATTCCCTTTCCCTCTTATATTAGATACCAATCCATCCTCTTGTAATAATGCAAGTGCACGTCTCAACGTCACTCGGCTTACTCCCATTTTAGTTGCCAATTCAGGTTCCGTTGGTAGTTTATATCCTACTGGAAAATTTCCATTTACAATAAGTTCATATAATGAATCATATACTTGTACGTGTTTTAAAATCTTTGGTGTTTCGTTTATCATCACAACATATTTCCTTTCATTCCGAAGCGTTTTTTGCTGAGGAACCTGAGCCAAATCTCAATTTTGGCTCTAGGATAAATAGTATTTATGACACTTCTGCACAAATACTTGGGTGAAAAAGAAATTATCAAATTTATTTTTCGCCCTTCCTTTCTTCGTATATAAATACAATGTACTATAAAATACAATTTGTCAATACACATTTTTAAAAAAGTATACAAGTTTGCAAAATTTTTCTATAAACAATACAAGTTTGTCATTTGATTTTCTTTTTTCAGACTATAAATCTTAATTTCAGAGATGTATTATCTGAAAACCCATCGTATTTCACCTATTTTATTATATTATGCACAAATATCATCTTATAATTTAGTTAACATTTGCTAATAGCCATAATACAAGTGTTGTGTTATTATAACACCATAAGATACAAATTCGAACAAACAATACAGCATTTGACTAATGAGTCAGAAAAGGAGAAATTAATATGTTAAAATATTCAGGTGAAGAAGGTTTACAATATCATATCGGATTAAGACCAGGAGATGTAGGAAAATACGTTATTCTACCAGGTGACCCAAAAAGATGTGAAAAGATAGCAAAATACTTTGATAATCCAAAATTAATCGCGGATAGCAGAGAGTACGTAACTTATACAGGTTACTTAGATGGTGAAAAAGTTTCTGTCACATCTACTGGAATTGGAGGTCCATCAGCTTCTATCGCAATGGAAGAGCTTGTGAACTGCGGTGCTGATACTTTTTTAAGAGTTGGTACTTGCGGTGGTATGGAAGTAGACATCATGGGTGGTGATGTAGTAATTGCCACAGGCGCTATTAGAATGGAAGGTACTTCAAAAGAATATGCCCCTATTGAATTTCCAGCAGTAGCCGATTTTGATATTACAAACGCTCTCATAAAATCTGCTAAAAAACTTAATATACCTCATCACAAAGGTGTTGTACAATGCAAGGATTCATTTTATGGTCAACATTCTCCCGAAAGAATGCCAGTCAGCTACGAACTACTTCAAAAGTGGGAAGCTTGGAAACGTCTGGGATGTAAAGCGTCAGAAATGGAATCAGCCGCCTTATTTATCGTAGCAAGTCACTTAAAAGTTCGCTGTGGATCTAGCTTCCTAGTAGTAGCTAATCAAGAACGAGAATCTTTAGGACTAGAAAACCCAGTAGCACACGATACTGACATTGCAATTAAACTTACAATTCAAGCAATCAAAGAACTCATTCAATCTGACAAAGGATAATTCAAAGGAGAAAATAAATGAACGGACTACTAAACATACTAGGAATCAGCATTATATTGGTACTACTATACATACTATCATGGAACAGAAAGAAATTAAATTTCAAAATGATTGGTAAGGCACTTGTGATACAATTCATCATCGCCTTCATATTAATTAAGGTTCCTTTAGGAACTGCAGTTTTGTTAAAGGTATCTAATTTCATATCCGCCATTATCGATTGTGGTAAGGCCGGCAATGAATTTGTCTTCGGCCCATTAGCAGACCTTTCCTCTACTGGATTTGTTTTTGCCATTCAAGTATTAGGAAACATTATTTTCCTATCATCATTGGTTGGTATGCTCTATTATATCGGTATTCTTGGTTTTATGGTAAAATGGATTGGTAAAGCGATTGGCAAAGTATTAGGCACTTCACAAGTAGAAAGTTTTGTTTCTGTGGCTAATATGTTTTTAGGACAAACGGAAAGTCCTATTTTAATCGGTAAATATATTCGTAAAATGACAGATAGTGAAATTATGGTAGTATTAGTATCAGGTATGGGAAGTATGTCAGTCTCTATTTTAGGCGGCTATGCAGCATTAGGAATTCCTATGGAATGTCTACTGTTAGCTAGTGCAATGGTTCCTGTTGGCGGAATTTTAGTTTCAAAAATTTTACTACCAGAAACAGGAGAAACACAAGTTGTTTCCAATGTAAAAATGGATAATAAAGGTGCTAATTCAAATATTATCGACGCCCTCTCTGAAGGTGCTATGACTGGTGTTCAAATTGCACTTGCAATCGGTGGAACTTTAATCGCCATGGTATCACTTGTTACTGCAATCAACCAAGGATTAGCTTTCTTAAATATTAGCTTAGAACAAATATTTTCTTACGTTTTTGCACCATTTGGATTCTTTATGGGTGTTGACCAACAAGAAGTTTTAGTGATCGGTGAACTTCTTGGCACCAAACTTGTATTAAATGAGTTTGCTGCTTTTGCTAAATTAGGTGAAATCATCTCTGAAATGTCACCTAGAACAGCTGTTATGACCACTATTTCACTTTGTGGATTTGCAAATTTTTCAAGTCTAGGAATTTGTGTTGCAGGTATCTCATTATTATGCCCAGATAAACGCTCTACTTTATCTAAGCTTGTTTTCAAAGCTATGATTGGCGGTATTGCAGTAAGTTTATTAAGTGCTATGATTATTGGTTTTGTAATGTCATTTTAAAATCATCTTGGTGCTAAAGGGTCTACTTTAAGTTTCTCCCATTAGCACCAGATAACTAAATATCAAAGTTAAGATTGGAGGTAATAAAAATACATGAAATATAAAAGAATTTTTACAATTGTGATTGACTCACTAGGAATAGGGAGTGCCAATGATTCTGCTGATTATGGCGATATTAATGTAGATACATTAGGTCATATCGCTGAGTTCATGGCTGATCAAGGATTTCATATTCCAAATTTACAAAAATTAGGGTTAGCAAACTTACATCATTTAAAGGGAGTTGATCCAGTGGCTAATCCACTTGCTAATTATGCAATTCTATGTCCTTATGGTAAAGGAAAAGATACCTTAAGTGGCCATTGGGAAATGATGGGACTGCATGTAAAAGAGCCTTTTAAGACTTTTACAGAAGCAGGCTTTCCACAAGAATTAATTGATTTGCTCAGCGAAAGAACAGGAAAGAAAATCATCGGCAACAAATCTGCAAGTGGTACAGAGATTTTAGAAGAACTTGCCCTTCGTGAAATAGAGAAAGATGAGCTGATTGTATATACCTCTTCAGATTCCGTTCTTCAAATTTGTGGAAACGAAGATAAGATGGGACTTGATAATTTATACAATTACTGTAAAATTGCCCGCGAAATTACAATGAAAGATGAATGGAAAGTTGGTCGTGTTATAGCTAGACCTTATGTAGGTACCAAACCAGGTGAGTTCAAACGTACTGCAAATCGTCACGATTATGCGATTAAACCGGAAAAAAATTGTTTAACAGCGTTACAAGATGCCAGTCTTGATGTGATTTCAGTGGGTAAAATATATGATATTTTTGCTGGTGAGGGATTGACCCAATCTAACCCTTCCAAAAGTTCTGTCATGGGTATGGAACAGACCATTACGCTAGCTAAATCAGAATTTAAAGGATTATGCTTTACAAATCTAGTAGATTTTGATGCTGTATACGGACATAGACGTGATGTTTTAGGTTATGCTAAAGAAATAGAAAAATTCGATGAAAAATTAGGTGAATTACTTCAAGTCTTACAAGATGATGATTTACTCCTCATTACCGCTGACCACGGAAACGATCCTACTTATATAGGTACTGACCATACTAGAGAGTTAGTTCCTCTACTTACTTACTCAAAAGTATCAGATGGCGGAAAATTTTTAGGAACACTTGATACTTTTGCTGTTATTGGCACAACAATTGCTGATAATTTTGATGTACAAATGCCAGAAGACGCTATTGGATATTCTATATTAGATAGTATTTCATAAAACAATGATGTATGGAAATTTTTTCATACTTTATATATATGACGATAACATGCAATACAAAACATTCTATGCAAAACGAAAGGTAAAGGTATCTCTATGACTGATAATAAAATTTTAAATATGGTAGACCATACATTACTAAAACAAGTTTCTACATTCCCTAAGATTAAAGTACTATGCGATCAAGGCATTGCACATGATACTGCCTCTGTTTGTATTCCTCCAAGTTTCGTAAAACAGGCAAGTGAGTATGTAGAGGGAAAAATTAAAATATGTACAGTAATTGGTTTTCCAAATGGTTATGCAACAACAAAAACAAAGGTATTTGAAACATCTGATGCTGTAGCTAATGGAGCAGACGAAATCGATATGGTTATTAATATCGGTATGGTAAAAGAAGGTAACTACGATTCTCTTCAAGATGAAATTTGTCAAATCAAAGAAGCATGTAATGGTAAACTTTTAAAAGTAATTATCGAAACCTGCCTATTAACAGAAGAAGAAAAAATAAAAGTATGTGAAGTTGTTACTAATGCAAAAGCTGACTATATTAAGACCTCAACTGGTTTTTCTACTGGTGGTGCTACAGTAAGCGATATTGCGTTAATGAAAAAATACGTTGGTAAAGATGTAAAAATAAAAGCTTCTGGCGGAATATCTTCTTTTGAAGATGCAAGAAATTTAATTGAAGTTGGAGCATCAAGACTGGGTACTAGTCGATTAATTGTACCAACTGAAAAATATTAATGATGTGATAAAATTTTTTAATTATATTGTGATTCTGCCCTTCTTATAGCATTTCTAATTGTAACAAGGGCATTTATTTTATAAATTACATTTTAGAAAGGAAACTATATGTTAACAAAAGACTTAGTATTAAAAGCCATAGAAGCCCAACACTTTTCTTACTCACCCTATTCATCATTTCAAGTAGGTGCATGCTTGCTAGCAAAAGATGGTCAAATATTTACAGGTTGTAATATTGAAAATGCTGCATATTCTCCTACAAACTGCGCTGAACGTACTGCATTCTTCAAGGCTGTATCTCAAGGTGTTCTAGAGTTTGAATCAATAGCTATTGTCGGCAGTCTGAAAGATTGTAAGGACGAAGAACGGAATTACTGTCCTCCTTGTGGTGTTTGCTTACAAGTTATGACAGAATTCTGCAATCCAAACACATTTAAAGTTATTTTAGTCAAAAATGAAAATGATTATAAAGAACATTTATTAAAAGATATGATTCCATTTTCATTCACATCAGAAGATTTATAAATATAAATTTTACTGCACTTTAATCAAACATTAATTATTATAGAAAAGTTATATACTATTAAATAGTATGTTATACAAGTATTAGAAAAGGATAGGGTTTTTATGGATAAAAAGTATTTTTTGAAACTAGCAATATTATTAGGCGGAAACATTTGTGCTGCATTCGGTGTTTTTTTATGTATTTCATCTGGCAAGGGTGCAGATCCCATCAGCGTTCTACTGAATGGACTTATGAATACATTTCCTGTATCGATAGGTATTGCTGTTATTATTTTACATGGTATATTGATGATTATTTGTTATATTTTTGATAGAAAAAGCATTAAACTAGGAACGATTTTATCCATAATATCTTTTTCAATTAGTTTAGATCTATTCATGTCACAATTAACAACTTTTGCACTATTAGCTCACTTATCATTCCCTTGGTTTATGTTACTATTCGGGATTCTTTTTATGGGTATAGGATTCTCCCTAGGTATTTTTGCAAATATCGGTTGTAACACAGCTGATATTGCACTTAATATATTATCATCTAAAACAAATTTTGATATTAAGAAATGTAAGTGGATATTAGATGCCACTTATACTATAATTGGAGTTATATTAGGCGGTACAATTGGATTAGGCACTATACTGTGTGTACTATTTGTAGGCACTGTATATTCAACAACTTTAAAAATATTAGAAAAGAACTTCAAAATTTTAGAACAAGAACAACTTATTTTAGTCAATGAAAATTAATTATTATATGAAACTTAACATTATCCAATAGTTACAGTTCACACGTGGCTGTAACTACCACTTTAGAAAGAAAGGTATAGGTATTATTATGTTCAACAAAGTACAAGAAACCGTTAATTACATCGAAAGCGTTGTAAACGCACAACCAAAACTCGCTATTATTTTAGGCTCAGGCCTTGGCAATTTAGTTAATTATGTTACTATTACTCATGAAATTCCTTACGAAGAAATTCCACATTTTCCAATATCAACAGTATCAGGTCATGCAGGAAAACTTGTTTATGGCTCATTAAATGGTATAGATGTCCTACTGATGCAAGGAAGATTCCACTTTTATGAAGGATATGATATGAAACAAGTAACATATCCAATTTATGTAATGAAACAACTAGGCATTGAAAAATTAATCGTTACTAATGCTAGTGGTGGAATCAATGAAAACTTTGAACCAGGAGATTTAATGATTATCAGTGATTTCCTTAATTTTATGGGAACTAATCCATTGATTGGTGCTAACGATGAACGTTTTGGTGTACGTTTTCCAGATATGAGTGAAGCTTACTCACTAGATCTTCAAGACAAAGCAAAAGTGGTTGCCAATGATTTAGGCATCGCCTACAAGGAAGGTGTTTATATGGCTTGTACAGGACCATCTTATGAAACAGCTGCTGAAATTCGCGCTTTTAGAATATATGGTGCTGATGCTGTAGGAATGTCTACAGTACCAGAGACTATGATTGCAAATTACTTAGGCATCAAGGTACTAGGAATTTCATGTATCACTAATATGGCCACAGGTATCCAGAAAATGAAACACTCACATGCTAGAGTTGTTGAAGTTGCCAATAGAGCTTCTGAAAACATGTGTAAATGGGTTACAGCACTTGCACCAAAGCTATAAATTATAACTATATATCATATCAAATATATTATATCTATACCGTCCACATCATTGGGCGGTATTTTTATGAGATAATTTTAGGCATTAAAAAAGTCAATAAGCATATAACTTACTGACTTGTAGTGAGACATCGGAGATTCGAACTCCGGACAACTTGATTAAAAGTCAAGTGCTCTACCAACTGAGCTAATATCCCATATATAAAATTAAAAACATAACCAATGCCCAGAGCCGGAATCGAACCAGCGACACGAGGATTTTCAGTCCTCTGCTCTACCAACTGAGCTATCTGGGCATTACAAAAACCGAAGTTTCTGTGAGTAGCGGGGACAGGATTTGAACCTATGACCTTCGGGTTATGAGCCCGACGAGCTTCCAGACTGCTCCACCCCGCGTTATTAAATTAGTATGATACCCTCATATAAAGATTATACAATGGGCGGAGAAGGATTCGAACCTTCGAAGGCGTTGCCAGCAGATTTACAGTCTGTCCCCTTTGGCCACTCGGGAATCCACCCATAAGAAATATTAATTTCTAAGCCGATGATCGGACTCGAACCGATAACCTGCTGATTACAAATCAGCTGCTCTGCCAATTGAGCCACATCGGCACAATTTTTAACAAAAGTGCTTCAATTTCTTGGCAATTTACTTATTAAATGGGACCTACAGGGCTCGAACCTGTGACCCTCTGCTTGTAAGGCAGATGCTCTCCCAGCTGAGCTAAGATCCCAGAAATATTAAAAACGACCCAGAACGGACTCGAACCGTCGACCTCCGCCGTGACAGGGCGGCGCTCTAACCAACTGAGCCACTGGGCCTTACTTTCATGTACCTTCAAAACCGAACACTGAATTTCATCTATCTATCTTTTCTGCACTATTTCTAGTACAGTCGTTTCTTTCCGAGTTTACCAATTCCTTGGATTTCTAGCTCTTTCGAACTTTCTTTCC
>JAWXVD010000286.1:0-2333 GCA_044425705.1 Eubacteriales bacterium
TTGCTGTCTGAAACGCCCATATATTTTATTAGTTTTGCAAAAGTTCCTTTAAAATCCTTTGCTTTTTCTCCTGATGCCATAGCCATGGGTCCGTGACCTGGTCCTCTTCCTGGTCCTGCTGGTTTTCCTTGCTCTCTATATTTTTCTTCACTCATACAACTCTGCCTCCGATAATTGAGATGTTGCTATTTCTAAATAAGCATCACATGTTTTTAATAATTCTTTATGGGTACCTTTTCCAACTATTTTCCCATCTTCCAATACAAGAATTTGATCTGCATGTAAAATCGTACTAATTCTCTGCGCTACAATTAAAATCGTGGCATCACTAATTGCTTCTTTCAATGCTTTTCTAAGTGTGATATCTGTTTTATAATCTAGTGCTGAGAAACTATCATCAAATAAATATATCTTTGGATTTTTTGCAATGGCTCTAGCGATTGACAATCTTTGCTTTTGTCCACCCGAAACATTGCTACCACCTTGAGAAATATCACTTTCAAATTGTCCATCTTTCTCTTCAATAAAATCTAAGGCTTGTGCAATTCTCGCTGCTTTTTCCATTTCTTCATCTGAAATATCTTCTCCACCGAATTTTATATTAGATGCAATATTTCCCGAAAACAACAGACCCTTTTGTGGTACAAATCCTAATTTCTCACATAATGTATTCTGTTTTACATCTCTAATATCGATACCATCTAGCGTAATTTTACCTTTTGTTACATCATAAAATCTTGGAATCAAATGCAATAATGTGGATTTTCCACATCCCGTACTTCCTATAATCGCGGTCGTTTCTCCCGGATTGGCTGTAAACGAAATATGAGAAAGCGCATCTTCTTCTGCATTTGGATAGCGAAATGATACATCATCAAAGGTAAGAACACCTTTACAATCTTGTACCCATTTATCTTTATTAATTTCTGGATCATGAATGGTAATTTCTGTTTTTAAAATTTCATCAATTCTACCTGCTGCAACGCCTGCACGTGGTAACATAATCGAAATCATAGTTAAAATAAAGAACGCCATAACGATCTGCATGGTGTAAGTGATAAATGCCATCATATCACCTACCTGTAAGGTTCCCATATTGATTCCTTTTGCTCCAAACCATACAATCATCACTGTAATCACATTCATGATCAACATCATGGTTGGCATCATAAATGTCATTGTTCTATTAGTAATTAACTGGGTTTTTGTTAATTCATTATTGGCAACTCCAAAGCGTTCCTCTTCATATCTTTCACGACTAAATGCACGAATCACTGAAAGCCCTGTTAAAATTTCCCTAGAAACTAAATTCAACCCATCTACTAAGGTTTGCATTTTTTTGAATTTAGGTAATGTGATTTTCATTAAAATAGTAACCAAAAAAATGATAGAACCTACCGCAACTCCAATAATCCAACCCATACCAGTTTGGGTGGTCATCACCTTCACAATACCACCGATACCAAGAATTGGTGCATAGGCAACCATTCGTAATAACATAACCGAAACTTGTTGTACCTGTTGAATATCATTGGTACTTCTCGTAATCAAAGATGCTGTAGAATACTGATCTACTTCTGCATTAGAAAAGGATACTACTTTTTTAAAAACGCGACCTCGCAAACTCATACCAATTTTCGCCGCTGCCCTAGATGCTAAAAAACCAACCATAATTGCTGCAGCCATCATAACAATAGAAAACGCCATCATCTTAATGCCCATTTCCCACAAATAATCAATTTGAATTTTATTTAAATCAACACCTAATGCTTCATATTCTGCTTGTAGCACAAGCAAAGCCTTTTGTGAAATAAAAGATGCACTCATATCATCTGAAGACATTTCCATTTCCGCTCTGGCTTCTAATGCCATTTCTTTTATTTGTGCTTCCATGCCTTCTACTTCTGGCAATTCTGTCATAGAGGAAGACATAACCATAGTAATAGCAAAAATATCATCTAACGCTACGATAACATCCTGATCTTCTGATATTAAAATATAATTTCCTTCTTCATTTTCTTCATAATATGCAGAAATATAAGCTATTTCATCTTCCGTCATAAAAACTTCTAACAACTCTAATGTTTCACTGCTGATGATTTCAGGTGTGGCATATTCCAATCCGCCCTGTTGAATTCCTACATCTACAATATTCGATGTATATTCTGGTAATGATAAGTCACAATATGCTTGCAACATCAATAATGCTACAATAATCACCACAGAACCTTTCACTTGACTTAAATACTTCAAAATTTTTAACATCTATGCCTCCACAATAAATTATTTTTGTAACTATTCAGCCATAGACTGAATGCTACGTATTAATATAC
>JAWXVD010000012.1:0-5815 GCA_044425705.1 Eubacteriales bacterium
GCCTGTGATATTAAGTGGTCGTGACATGATTGGTCAAGCACAAACAGGTACAGGTAAAACAGCCGCATTTGGTATTCCATTAATTCAATTAGTGGATGTAGATAATAGAAATTTACAAGCGATAGTTCTTTGTCCAACAAGAGAACTTGCAATTCAAGCAGCAGAAGAAATGCGTAGATTCGCAAAATTTATGCATGGAATCAAAATCCTACCTATTTATGGTGGACAGGATATTACAAAGCAAATTAGATCATTAAAAGGTGAAGTACAAATCGTAGTTGGTACACCTGGCCGTGTAATGGATCATATGCGTCGTCATACTTTAAAATTAGATCATGTAAAAATGATGGTATTGGATGAAGCAGATGAAATGTTAAACATGGGATTTAGAGAAGATATTGAGACAATCTTGGCGGATATTCCACAAGAACATCAAACTGCATTGTTTTCAGCAACTATGCCAAAACCGATTATGGATATTACAAAAACATATCAACATGATGCAGTATTGGTGAAAGTTGCAGCAAAAGAATTAACAATCCCATTGGTTAAACAATATTATTATGAAGTAAAAGGGAAAAATAAATTAGAAGTAACTTGTCGTTTAATGGACTATTATCAACCAAAACGTTCTTTGATTTTCTGTAATACGAAGAGAATGGTAGATGAATTAGCTGAAAGCTTAAAAGGTAGAGGATATTTTGCAGAAGGTCTTCACGGTGATTTATCTCAAAATCAGAGAGATACTGTTATGAATCGTTTTAGAACGGGAACAGCTGATATTTTAATTGCTACTGATGTAGCAGCTAGAGGAATCGACGTTGATGATGTAGAGGCAGTATTCAACTATGATGTACCACAAGATATTGAATACTATGTTCACCGTATCGGAAGAACTGGTCGTGCAGGAAGAAAAGGTCGTTCTTTTACACTTGTAGTAGGCCGTGAAATTTATAAGGTTCGTGAAATAGAACAAATCTGTAAAACAAAAATCAAGGCTAGAACAGTACCTTCAGCAGCTGATATTACAGCCGTTAAAGCAGAAAAAACATTAGGCGAAGTACTAGATATTTTAAAAGATAACGATATGCAAAAAATGATTAAGATTATTGAGCAGAAGTTAAATGATGAAGATATTACAGCTATCGAATTAGCAGCAGCTTTTCTTAAAAAACATATGGGCGAAGAGATTGAGGATATTCCAGTTGAGACATACTCTGATAGACGACGTGGACGTTATGGTAAAGATGATCGTGGCGGAAGAAGAGATGGACGCAGAGATGACCGCGGTGGAAGAAATGATCGTTCTAAGCGAGATGGAAAATCATACGGAAGAGACGATCGTTCTAAACGTGATGGAAGATCTTATGATAGAGATGATCGTTCTAAACGCGAAGGAAAACCTTATGATAGAGATGATCGTTCTAAACGTGATGGAAGATCTTATGATAGAGATGATCGTTCTAAACGCGAAGGAAAACCTTATGATAGAGATGATCGTTTGAAGCGTGATAGAAAATCATATGATAAAGACGATAAATCAAAACGTGATAAGAAATTTACAGAAAAAGATGGTGTAGCGAAACAAGATAAAGGTTATTTTTCAAAGAAAAATGATGATAAAAAGCATCCTTTCTCAAAATTTAGTGAAGAAAAAAAATCTAAAAAGAGATTTGATACTTCAACAGAAGATGGAAAAAGAGCTAGAAAAAATAGTGATAAGAAATTCGATAGACCAGATGAAAAAGTAAAAAAGAAAAAGCGTGCAGAAGTGCAAGCATAGGTGAAAAGATATTTCTTATTTTTAGGAAATAGTATAACAATTTATAAGCTATAATATTCAAAGTGGACCACAGTTAATGAGAGTTTTCTCAGAAGCTGTGGCCTTTTCAATATATTGGTATTTACTTATAGTTTTAAGAATGTTGATATCAAAAAAAATTGATTTAAGCATTGACATTTCGAAACTTAAAGTATACAATAGTCATATAAAATAAATTTGATTTGAGGTGCTGTTATGATTGAAAATGCTGAAATAGCAAAAGTTTTTAAAGCTCTTTGCGATGAAAACAGAGTTTCTATTATAAAATTTTTACAATCGGGTGAAAAATGCGCCTGTAATATCTCGGAGGAGCTTGATATTGCGCAATCCAAACTGTCCTACCATATGAAGATATTATGCGAGTCAGGTTTGGTGGAAAGCTGGTATGTGGGTAAATGGACACATTATCAAATCAGTAAGCAAGGTGGTCAAGTTGCAATCAATTTATTGCAAGAATTGATTGCAGTGACAACCAGTAGTGTGTCTACTTGTCGCAATCAATAATTACTATCCAATGTGATGGTTTTTATTTTGATTAATACATCAAAAATATTTGATTTAGCGAGGATATTGACAATTTGTACAGTAGACTTCAAAGTTGTTAAACGAAAAGAAAGAGAGAGTTATTTTTATGATGGAAATATTGAAAACAGCTTGGGACTTTTTTCAAAATCAGATTTTGGGAATGTCTTGGCTCAACACAGGAATTGGAGATTTATTAACATCAATAGGGCTTGATATTGACGGTTCTATCGGTGGAAGTATTCATTTTTTTATCTATGACGTTATTAAAATCACAATTTTACTTTGCACTTTGATTTTTGTAATTTCATATATTCAGAGTTTCTTTCCACCAGAGAGAAGTAAACAGATACTAAGTAAATTCGAAGGTATTTGGGCCAGTATAGTTTCAGCACTATTGGGAACTGTAACACCATTTTGTTCTTGTTCTTCAATTCCTTTATTTATGGGCTTTACCAGTGCAGGACTTCCAATTGGTGTCACTTTTAGTTTTTTAATTTCCTCCCCAATGGTGGATTTAGGTTCTCTTGTATTATTAATGAGTATTTTTGGATGGAAGGTTGCCATTGTCTACGTTGTTTTAGGTTTAGTAATTGCGGTGCTCGGTGGTACATTGCTTGATAAATTAGGTATGGAACGTTATGTGGAAGATTTCATTTTAAATGCTGGGAGTGTGGATATTGAATCACCAACTCTTACGAAAAAAGAGAGAGCCTCTTATGCTAAAGAACAGGTAGTGGCTACTTTTAAAAAGGTATTTCCGTATATCTTAATAGGTGTTGGAATCGGAGCAATCATTCACAACTGGATTCCACAATCTGTCATTGAAACTGTTCTGGGAAGTAATAATCCCTTTGGTGTTATTCTTGCAACGCTTGTTGGTGTGCCAATGTACGCAGATATTTTTGGAACCATCCCTGTTGCCGAAGCACTCCTTGTAAAAGGTGCTCAGCTAGGTACAATTTTAAGCTTTATGATGGCTGTTACCACACTTAGTTTACCATCGATGATTATGCTTAAAAAAGCGATTAAGCCTAAACTTTTGGGGGCATTTATAGCAATTTGTGCAGGTGGTATTATTATCGTAGGTTACTTCTTCAATGCAATTCAATATTTATTGGTATAGGACATAATGAAAAACAACAAATTACTAAAAAACTCATTCCACATATTGATGATAGTAGGTATCGCTTGTATCTGGCTATGATTCGGATTAGTTTTTAAATGTTCTACTTAGCATTTTAATTAAAAATATGAAATAAATTTTAGGAGGAAATTATTATGGCATTATTTAATTTTGGTAAGAAAAAAGAAGAAGAAAAAGTTCCTTGTTCATGTGGTGGAATGTGTACTTCAGAGGAAATTGCAGCAAAAGAGCAAGCTACAAAAGAAGCAGTATCCAGTGTAAAAGTTCTTGGTGGTGGCTGTGCAAAATGTAATGAGCTTGAAGCTTCTACGGTTGCGGCGTTAACGGAGCTTGGCATGGATACTTCCATCGAACACATTACAGATTTTTCTGTTATAGCAACCTATGGTGTCATGTCTACACCTGCACTTGTGGTAGATGGTAAGGTTGTATCGACGGGTAAAG
Source organism: Eubacteriales bacterium (assembly GCA_044425705.1). GTDB lineage: Bacteria > Bacillota > Clostridia > Lachnospirales > Lachnospiraceae > JAWXVD01. The sequence continues at coordinate 3,936 of JAWXVD010000012.1, forward strand.
TCTTGAAAAAAGATGATGTGATGGCAATTTTAAAGAAAGAGCGTGGATAAACAATACAAAATATTGGTTAAAAAGGAAATGGAGAAGAAAAATGAGTGAAAATATGTATCCAGTTAATAATGATAATTGTAAACTAGAATTAAAATGTGATGGCAAACCAAAAGTTGCCTTTGTGTGCAATCATAATTCTTGTCGAAGTCAAATTGCTGAAGCACTTGGAAAGCTACTAGCTTCTGATGTGTTTGACAGCTATTCAGCAGGTACAATTATTAAAAATCAGATTAATCAAGATGCAGTCCGCATGATGAAAGAAGTGCATAATATTGATATGGAAGCAACACAATTCAATAAAAGATTAGACGAGATTCCAGCACCAGACGTTGTGATTTTTATGGGTTGCAATGTAAGTTGTCCAAATCTTCGTGGACAGCATGTAGAAAACTGGGGGCTTGATGATCCAAGTGGTATGAGCGATGATGTTTTTAAGGAAACGATTAATTCCATTTATAACAGAGTTATCGAATTAAAAGAGAAACTTCTGTAATTAATAAATTGAAAATGTATGATGAAAAGTGTAACTGAGCATGTGCAAGGTTACACTTTTGTTGTATGCAGTTTTTGCTATTTAGCTAAAATTCTATGGTTATTAAGGTATATTTAGGGAAATAATAAGGTTGAAAATGTAAAAAAGTAAAAAAAATCATAGAATTGAGAGAAAATATGGATTTAAAAGAATATGTAGAAGTGTATGGTAATTATAATTTTACTGAGAAAAATATGAATGATATTGATTTCTGTATCTTATCACTATTATCATATTTAAAATTTGATGGAATAGTAGGTAAACTACCTGAAAAACACAAGAATATTAGTCTATTAGCAATTAGCAAAAAAGAAAATATAAAGCATTTATTTAAAAATGATGTATTTGGAAAAAGTAATGAAGCGTTGTTTTACTTATTAGTAGAGAGCAATCGATTTAAAAATATAGAAGTAAATTATTATGCCAATATAGTAGATGAATATATGGAAACACAATTTTCTGCAATTACCTGTTTTATTGGTTCCTATTTAATCATAGTGTATCGAGGTACAGATGAACATATGGTAGGGTGGAGGGAGGATTTTCATATTGCTTTTTCCAAACCTACCATAGGCCATTTGTTAAGTGCAATGTATTTGGAACAGGTATTGAAGCAGGAAGTAGGGAATGTGATTGTATGTGGACATTCTAAAGGTGGAAATTTAGCTATGTATGCAAGTGCCCGTATAGAGCTCGTAATGCAGAATCGAATTACAAAAATTTATCTTTATGACAGTCCAGGTTTAAGGAGAGAATTATTGGATACCGATTATTATATTGAGGCACAGAAAAAAGTAAGAAAAATTGTACCACAATCAACTGTTGTGGGTATGTTTTTACAAAATCAAGAACCTTATATTATCATTAAAAGTTCGGCAATTGGTGTGTTTCAGCATAATCCTTTTACATGGGAAATTAAGGATGAAAATAAATTTTTAGAAGTAAAAGCCATTGGAAAACGTAGAAATTATTTGAATACTATATTTAATAAATGGATTTTGGCAGTGAAAGAGGAAGAATTAGCAATTTTTATTGAAGTATTGTTTGAAATACTTGAAGGAGTAAGTTTAGTTTCGTTTATAGAATTATTGGAAAACAAGAAAAAACATCTACCTGAGATAGGAAAAGCTTATGGAAAAATTGATAAATATAAAAGAAATATTATTTATAGAATATGGAAACAATATGTGATTATTTTTATAGGGGCAATGCTAATGAAAAAGAAAAAAGAAGAGAATATAGAAATAGAAAATATAAAAGTAGAAAACACAAAAGTAGAAAATATAAAAGTAGAAAA
>JAWXVD010000012.1:5915-26858 GCA_044425705.1 Eubacteriales bacterium
GGAAACAATATGTGATTATTTTTATAGGGGCAATGCTAATGAAAAAGAAAAAAGAAGAGAATATAGAAATAGAAAATATAAAAGTAGAAAACACAAAAGTAGAAAATATAAAAGTAGAAAATATAAAAGAAGTCTATAGTGACTAGATTAGAGTAAATGAACAAAAATCAAAATACCATATACGATTGGTTGATGAAGCACATAAATAAGTAACGAGTGTCTACCAATGAAAGAAAGAGGTTTTATTTTGATGCTACTAAGTTTTTGGAAGGAGAGATTTTCTTTCATAATAGGGTAGAAAAAGTAACCCATACTAAACAAGAAGAACCAAGGGAAAAATGAATAGTAATCGGCAGAAATAAAACCTGGAGCCGTAAAACCTAAAAAAGTCGCAAAATCACCAGTATATAGGATTGAAGGTAGCCTTACCATTTGCAAAAAAGAAAGGGGTTGTATGCCAAATGAAAGAAAAGAAAAATTTAAATAGTGTTCATTAACTGGATAGGAAATGATAAATAATAAAATGCAAAACAAAATTCCAATATAGCTAGGGATTTTTTTGAGAAATTGATCTAAGAAAACCATAAAAAGCATAGCACTGCCAAGAAACGTAAGGATGCCGAAAAGAATAGGTTCTTCTGGCATAACTATGAGTGTCACTAGGGATACTAAAGCACCACAGAAAAAGACAATTAGACCATGTTTGATGGGATGTTTACTGATAGGCCAACAGAAGCCTGCTAGAAATATAAAAACAAGACAGATACTTAATTGCCATATAGAAGCTAAATTAGAGTCAAACCAAGCCCAATCATAATGATAGATATGCACCATATCCCAAGATCCATGATAAAGAATCATACTAATAATAGTGATGCCACGAATGCTATCGATGAGATGATACCTAATTGATTTTTCTTCCATAAAAGTTACCTGCTCCTTTGAATGCAGGAAAAGGGACTTGAACCCTCATGATATTGCTATCACACGGACCTGAACCGTGCGCGTCTGCCATTCCGCCACTCCTGCATGGATAAATGATTCTAAAACGTAACTTTCAGTCTATGGCTGAATAGGTACCTAAAATGAATCTATTACATTATATTTCTTGAGAAAAAAAATGTCAATTATAATCCACTCTTTTTAGAAAAATATCGTGACAACCAAGCTAATAAGAGAATAATAATAACACACAAAATAAAGTATGCTGGATTCTCAAAAGCGGCGAAAAAGCTATTACCGAAGAGTGTTAGAAAGAAAATCATAAATAATTTTGCACATGAAATTGTTATCATATAAACCTTACTATTAAAATCTGATAGGCCAAAGCAAATATTTAGCAATGAGCTGGGCGTGAAAGGGAAAATAGCAATTAGGAATAGGACAGTTTGGTTAGAACGATTTACCCAAGCTAGCCCTTTAGCAATTGTCTTTCTTTCTAATACCCAGTGCAGTAGTGATTTTTTGATAATGTTTCTAAAAAATAGAAAAACAAGTATCGAGCCTAATGTAGAACCTATCCACGAGTAAATAAATCCTAACAGTGCACCATAAGCACCAATGTTAAATGTAACGATTACTATAAGTGGTAAAGCAGGAATAAAACTTTCTATCATTGCAAATAAAACTGGTATGACAGGTCCTAATCCCCTATAAGTTGAAAAAATACTTATCCAAAAGTCAATAGAAATAAATTCATTGATTATTAGACTGAGCTTTTCTATCATTAGTAATACTCCTTAAAAGTTGTTTCTTTGAGTTAAAGTTGTCAAATTGTGAGAAAATGGATGATTATTAAGTGTAACATCATCTTTTAATAAGTGATTCAAGTATACCATAAGAAGTATTTTTAAACATGAAATTATATGTTATACTTAATAAAAATTGATTGAAAATTTTGTGAAAAATAAGAATTTTCATAAGTTGATTTGCACCTTATGGAACCCTTTTCTAAACGAAAGTGCCATAAATTAGACTGAGAGAAAGGTATGGTTATTAAAATGAAAATAATAGAAATTAGATATACTTAGTAACTGTTGTATATTGTAGATTATAAGGAGGAATCGTAGATGAATGAAATTAAATGTCCTAGATGTGGAGAAGTTTTTAAAGTAGATGAATCAGGATATGCGGCAATTATTGGACAAGTTCGAGACGGAGAATTTGAAAAAGAGTTAGCGAAACGAGAAAAATATTTGCAATCAGAGAAAGAAAATAAATTGAGACTAATGGAAGCTGATAGCAAGTTGAAATTAGAACAAACATTGTCAACACATAAACAAGAAACAGAGAAACTGAAAGCGGATAGTCAATTAGAATTAGAGAAAACATTGTCTACATACAAAGAAGAAATTGAAAAATTAAAGGCTAAAATAAGTATTGCTGAAAATGAAAAAATTATGGCAGTGAAAGAAAAAGAAGCCACCACAAAGGATATGATGGCAAGCAAGGATACACAGATTATGCAGCTGCAAGCGGAGATGAATGCTTCAAAAGTAGGAAATGAATTGCAGATTAAGAATATAAAAGAAACATATGAATCTAAATTAAAAGAAAAATCAGAATTAGTGGATTATTATAAGGACTTAAAAACAAAATTATCTACAAAGATGTTGGGTGAAACCTTAGAGCAACATTGCGAAATAGAATTTAATCGATTACGTGCCACTGGTTTTCAAAATTCGTATTTTGAAAAAGATAATGATGCGAAAACAGGAAGCAAGGGAGATTATATTTTTAAAGAAGCAACAGTAGACGGAACAGAATTTATTTCTATTATGTTTGAAATGAAAAATGAAAATGATACAACAGCTACGAAAAAGAAAAATGAGGATTTTTTTAAAGAGTTAGATAAGGATAGAAGAGAAAAAGGTTGTGAATATGCAGTACTTGTTTCTTTATTAGAGGCTGACAATGAATTGTATAACAATGGCATTGTTGATGTATCGTATAAATATCCTAAAATGTATGTGATTAGACCACAGTTTTTTATTTCGATGATCACTATTTTACGAAATGCTGCACTTAACACAGTGCAGTATAAACAGCAGATCGCAGAATATCATGCACAAAACATCGACATTTCAAATTTTGAAAATGAAATGAATGATTTTAAAGATAAATTCGGAAGAAATTATCGATTAGCAAGTGAAAGATTTCAAACTGCTATTAAGGAAATTGATACCACGATTAAGCATTTAGAAAAGACAAAGGAAGCATTGCTTTCATCTGAAAATAATTTGAGGCTTGCCAACGATAAGGCTGAAGATTTAACAATTAAGAGATTGGTAAAGAATAACGCTACTATGGCGCAAAAATTTGAAGAACTAAAAAATAATTGATTAAGTATTCAGTATAGGATATGGTGGGGGCACTTATTGATATGACTTGAATAGAGTTAGGCATAAGAAAAAGATATTACTTTATATGGTAAGAAAAAATTGACATTATATGAAGTTTTACTTATACTATTATAGTCATTGATAGTTAATTTATTTGTCAATGAAGGTAATACATAGAAATAATGAGATAGAATCATTTAAAATAGTGTACGAGAGGGATTTTTGGATAGATTTGCTAACGTACATAATAAATAGTTGGAGGAGATAAGGTGAAATCTTACGGAGTAAATGAATTAAGAAGAATGTATTTAGAGTTTTTTGAATCAAAGGATCATTTGTCTAAGAAAAGTTTTTCTTTGGTACCACATAATGATAATAGTTTGTTGTTAATCAATGCAGGTATGGCACCACTAAAGCCATATTTTACAGGGCAGGAAATTCCTCCTAATAATCGTATGACAACATGCCAAAAATGTGTGCGTACAGGTGACATTGAAAATGTTGGTAAAACTGCAAGACATTTAACATTCTTTGAAATGTTAGGAAACTTTTCTTTTGGTGATTACTTTAAGAAGGAAGCCATTGAATGGAGTTGGGAATTCTTAACAGAAGTGGTGGGAATGGATCCTGAAAGATTATATCCTTCTATTTATTTTGAAGATGATGAAGCTTTTGAAATTTGGAATAAAGATATGGGTATTCCAGAAGAAAAGATTACAAGATTTTATAGAGATGAAGAGGGAAAATGTGATAATTTCTGGGAACATGGTGCTGGTCCTTGTGGTCCTTGTTCGGAAATATATTATGATAGAGGATTAAAATATGGTTGTGGTTCACCAGACTGTAAAGTTGGTTGTGAATGTGACCGTTTTATGGAAGTTTGGAATAATGTATTTACACAGTTTGATGGAGATGGCAAAGGAAATTATACAGAACTTGCCAATAAAAATATTGATACAGGTATGGGGTTAGAACGTCTTGCAGTAGTTGTACAAGAGGTGGATTCCGTATTTGATATTGATACAATGAAAGCAATTCGCGATAGAATCTGTGAGTTATCAGGGGTAACATACCAAAGTGATGAAGCAAAAGATGTTTCTATTCGTTTGATTACAGATCATATCCGTTCTTCTACATTCTTAATTTCAGATGGGGTTATGCCATCCAATGAAGGGAGAGGATATGTCCTTAGAAGATTGATTCGCCGTGCTGCTAGACATGGTAGATTATTAGGAATTAAAGGACAATTTTTAGCTAACTTAAGCCAGACTGTGATTGCTGAATCAAAGGATGGTTATGCAGAATTAGAAGATAAGAAAGCATTTATTTTAAATGTATTAACACAAGAAGAAAGTAAATTTGATAAAACAATTGACCAAGGTCTTTCTATTTTAGGTGATATGCAAGCAGTTATGCAAGCAGAAGGTAGAACAGAGCTTTCAGGAGCAGATGCTTTTAAATTATATGATACTTATGGATTCCCAATTGATTTAACCATTGAAATTTTAGAAGAAAACAATATGACTTTAGATGAAGCTGGATTTAAAGCTTCTATGGAAGAGCAAAAGGATAAGGCAAGAAAAGCACGTAAAGTTACCAACTACATGGGTGCAGATGTGACAGTTTATGAGTCTATTGATCCAAGTATCACTTCAGAATTTGTAGGATATGAAGACTTAACACATGATTCTAAAATCACTGTTTTAACAACAGAAACAGAACTGGTTGAAGCGTTAACAGATGGTGAAGTAGGTACAGTTATCGTAGAAGAAACACCTTTCTATGCAACTATGGGCGGACAAAGTGCAGATGTTGGAACAATTACTACAGCAGATGGTGTATTTGAAGTGAAAGACACCGTGAAATTATTAGGTGGAAAAGTTGGCCATATAGGACAAGTTGTAAAAGGTATGATTAAAGTTGCAGATATGGCAACATTATCAGTGGATGAAGCACATAGATTGGCTACTGGTAAAAATCATAGTGCTACTCATTTATTACAGAAAGCCTTAAGAACAGTCTTAGGAAGCCATGTAGAACAAGCAGGCTCATTTGTAGATGGAGATAGACTTCGTTTTGACTTTAGCCATTTTTCGGCTATGACAGCAGATGAAATCGCACAAGTAGAATCTATTGTGAATGAGAAAATTGCAGAAACATTGCCAGTTGTAACTAAAGTTATGTCTGTAGAAGATGCAAAAAAATCTGGTGCTATGGCATTATTTGGTGAAAAATATGGGGAAAGCGTTAGAGTAGTATCTATGGGTGATTTCTCTACAGAACTCTGCGGTGGTACCCATGTAGCAAATACAGGTGTGATTACAGCATTTAAGGTTGTTTCTGAAAGTGGTGTGGCAGCAGGTGTTAGAAGAATTGAAGCATTAACTGGTGACGGTGTATTTGCTTATTATAAAGAAATAGAAGTGAAATTAGAAGAAGCAGCTAAACTTGTTAAGACAGCACCAGCAACATTATTAGATAAATTAAGTGGTATGCTTGCAGAAATGAAAGCATTACACAGTGAAAATGAATCACTGAAGAGCAAACTTGCAAAAGATGCACTTGGTGACGTTATGAATCAAGTGGTAGAAATTAACGGTGTAAAATTACTGGCTACGAAAGTAAGCGGTGTAGATATGAATGGTCTTAGAGATTTAGGAGATCAACTAAAAGAAAAATTAGGCAGTGGTGTAGTAGTACTTGTATCAGATACGGATGGAAAAGTAAATTTAATTGCTATGGTAACTGAAGATGTGATTAAAAAAGGTGCACATGCTGGAAACTTAATCAAAGGTATTGCAGCGCTCGTTGGTGGCGGCGGCGGTGGTCGTCCTAATATGGCACAAGCAGGTGGAAAAAACCCGGCAGGTATTGATGATGCAATCGCTGAAGTTGCAAAAGTTTTAATGACTCAATTATCTTAAATAGAAGCAAAAGTGACGCAAAAGTGACGCAAAAGAAAGAAAAGAGAATAGGATTACAGACACGTTCATCACGAATCGTCTGTAATCCTATTCTCTTTTCTTTCTTTTGCTGTGTATTGGTTTGATTTATATTATAGCAATGTGGGAGATAAGTCATGAGAGGGATCAATATTTAAAGAAATCAAAAAAATATTGACAAAATCATAAAAAACAGTTGACGAATGTGAAATATTTGGTATAATATTTATTGTGCATAAAGAAATGCATAAAAAACCCAGAGTCAGTCATGTTACTAGATAGGGACTGAAGGAGGTGTAAATTCATGTCAAATGTTATCGTAAAAGAAAACGAAACTTTAGATAGCGCTCTACGTCGTTTTAAAAGAAGTTGTGCTAAAGCTGGAATTCAACAAGAAATCCGCAAAAGAGAGCACTACGAAAAACCAAGCGTAAGACGTAAGAAAAAATCTGAAGCAGCTAGAAAACGTAAATACAACTAATTAGTTAAAGTCCTTGACAAATTTGTCAAGGACTTGTTGCGTTTTATCCGAATAAAAATCACACATAAGATGCGCAAGTAAAAGGCATATTATATCATTTTAAACATAAAGATTAATATAGATTTGTTTGAGGTGAATGATGTGAAAAGAAGAGTAAAATTGTTGTTTACATGGATTTTAATATGCCAAATATTTGTGAACCAAAGCTTTGTTAGTTTAGGACGAGAAATAGATATTTCATCACCTTCTGTTATTGTAATGGAAGCATCTACAGGGACGATTGTGTATGAAAGTTTGGCAGATGAGATAAGAACACCTGCCAGTATTACTAAAATTATGACCTTACTTTTAATATTCGAGCAATTAGAACAAGGGAAAATTTCATTATCAGATGAAGTAGTCACTAGTGCCTATGCAAAGTCTATGGGAGGAAGCCAAGTTTTTTTAGAAGAAGGAGAAATACAGACAGTTGATACGCTAATCAAATGTATCGCTGTGGCCAGCGGTAATGATGCATCAGTAGCAATGGCGGAATATATTGCAGGTACGGAAGCGGCTTTTGTAGAAATGATGAATGATAAAGCGACGCAATTGTCATTAGAGAATACACATTTTGAAGATTGTTGTGGTTTAAGCGACTCAGATAATCATTATACTAGTGCTAGAGATGTTGCTATGATGTCTAGGGAATTAACGGTCAATTATCCCGAAATATTTGAATATACAGGAATTTGGATGGAAGATATTGTTCATGAGACAGCGGCAGGAAGTTCTGTTTTTACGCTATCTAGTACGAATAAATTATTGAAATTATATAATTATACAACGGGATTAAAGACGGGTTCAACAACCAAAGCAAAGTATTGTTTAGCAGCCACTGCTAGTAAAAATGATATTGATTTGATAGCAGTCGTTATGGCAGCACCTGATGGTACTACACGCTTTACAGATGCTATCACATTGCTAGAGTATGGTTACAGTGTATGTGATTTATACATAGATGAAAATAATGGCATTTTAGAGCCATTAGAGGTGTCCAAAGGGGTGGAAGAGATTTTAGAAATAGCATATGAAGAAAGTTTTCGGTATTTAGATATCGAGGGAAATGATTTATCTGTTATAGAAAAAGAAATAATCCTTCCAGAAGAAGTGGAAGCACCAATTAAAAAAGGTGAAAAAATCGGAGAAGTCATATATCAATTGGCGGGAAATCAAATCGGAAGTATAGCAATTGTTGCTAGTGAAGATATTGAGAAAGCTATTTATATAGATTATTTGAAAAAGATAGGGGAACGATTCCTTTTATAAAATAAAATCTTGTGATATACTAATATGGTTGCATAAGACAGAATAAAGGTAGCCTATGGCTGAATAATCAGGAATAAAGAAAGAGAGAAGTACATGGTGATTTTTATAGGTATTATTTTGATAGTAATGATTTATTTTATTATCATAATGATTCGAGATGGAAATAGATTTGTCGTCAAAGAATATGTAATAGAAAGTAAAAAAATTGAAAAGGACTATCAGTTTATTTTGCTTTCAGACTTACACAATAAGTCTTATGGCAAAGATAATTGTAAACTGCTGCAGGTGATAGGAGAGATTCATCCTGAAAGTATTATGATAGCAGGTGATATCTTAACGGGAAAGCCAAATGCTAGCTTTCATGTGGCAGCAGATTTAATCTCTAGATTGGCAGAAAAATACCCATTATACTATGGATTAGGAAATCATGAGCAACGTCTTAAATTATACCCTGAAACCTATGGTACCATGTGGGAGGATTATTGGAAAGAATTAGACAGTTATGGTGTGAAACCATTAGAAAATAAAAGTATTTTAATAAACAATACTAATCTATATGTTTCTGGACTTGCTATTGAAAAAAAATATTATCAAAGATTTGAAAAATCTACAATGGAGACAGTTTATCTAGAAAAAGAATTGGGGAAACCTAAGAAAGAGTATTTTCATATTTTATTAGCCCATAATCCAGAATATTTTGAAGAATATGAAAAGTGGGGAGCAGATTTGGTGCTTTCAGGGCATGTTCATGGTGGAATCATGAAATTTCCATTTTTAGGTGGTGCAGTTTCTCCGTCCATTAAATTGTTTCCTAAATATGATGGTGGATTATTTGCAATCAATGAAACAAAGATGATTCTAAGTAGAGGACTGGGAATGCATACATTACCAATCCGCATCTGGAATCCGGGAGAATTAGTCGTAGTTCGTGTAAAACATAAGGAAGAAAAATAAACGTTTCGAAATGGAGAAAGGGTAAAAAATAAATTCGATAATTTATTTTTTACACCCAAGTGTTTGTGAAGAAGCGTCACAAACACAAATGATCCTAGACCAGAATTTGATATTCTGGTCAGGTTTCTCAGCAAAAGGACGCTTCGAAATGGAGGAAAGTATGGCTATTTCAGTAAAATTAGAAATATTTGAAGGTCCGTTAGATTTATTATTACATTTGATAGATAAAAATAAAGTAGATATTTATGATATTCCTATTGCAGAAATTACACAGCAATATTTAGATTATATTCAGCAAATGGATAAAGAAGATATGAACATCATGAGTGAATTTCTATTGATGGCAGCAACATTATTAGATATTAAGTGTAAAATGTTATTACCTGCAGAAGTCACAGAAGAAGGTGAAGAAGGCGATCCAAGAGCGGAATTGGTACAAAAGCTTTTAGAATATAAGATGTATAAATATATGTCTTTTGAATTAAAGGAAAAAAATCAAGAAGCAGAAAAAAATCTATTTAAAATGCCAACGCTACCCAAAGAGGTACAGGCCTATAAAGCCCCTATTGATTATGAACAGTTGCTAGAGGACTTGGATTTAAATAAGTTACATACCATTTTTAAAGCTACCTTAAAAAGACAAGATGATAAAATTGATCCAATACGTAGTCAATTTGGTAAAATTGAAAAAGATGAAGTGAATTTAGAAGATAAGATGTTTTATATTAGAAGTTATCTAGAGACACATAAACAATTTAGTTTTCGTCAACTACTAGAGAAACAACATAGCAAAATGGAAATTATCGTTTCTTTTCTCATTATTTTAGAAATGATGAAAACGGGACAAGTTAATATTATACAGGATGATATTTTTGATGATATCACTATCATAAAAAAATCATAGTTACGTTTTAAAATAAAATTGCTCGACTGGCAATTTAGCACTTATAAGTAAAAATTTTTGGGAATCAAAGAATTATCAGTTGCCAGACTGAAAGAAAGTGATGAGTATTAATATGGACAAAATCAAACAAAAATCAATTATCGAAGCTGTTTTATTCACTATGGGTGGTGCGGTAGAAATACAAAAACTTGCTGAGTTAATAGAGGAAAATGTAAAAACTACAAAAGCCATTATTGGTGAGATAAAAGAAGATATGGAGATGAGGGAAAGCGGACTTACTATAATAGAGTTAGATCACTCCTATCAAATGTGTTCTAGAGAATCTATGTATGAATATTTAATCAAGATTGCCAAATCACCTAGAAAACACGTCTTAACAGATACATTATTAGAAACCTTATCTATTGTAGCTTATAAACAACCGGTTACTAGAATGGAAATAGAAAAAGTGCGTGGTGTTAACTGTGACCATGCAATCAATCGTTTGATAGAATTTGATTTAGTAAAGGAAGTTGGTCGCATGGATTTACCAGGTAAACCACTTCTATTCGGTACCACACAACAGTTTTTAAGAAGTTTTGGTGTTAGTTCGTTGGATGAATTACCAGCCTTGAATCCAATGCAGCTAGAAGAATTTAAAGAGCAGGCAGAAAAAGAAATTCCCGTATCATTAGGAGTGTAAATGAAAGAAAGAGATGGGTATTGAATGGAACAATTGATTTGTGAAAATTTATCATTGGGATATGATGGACATAAAATTCTAGAAAATTTAAATTTTACAGTAAGTAAAGGAGATTATCTTTGTATTATTGGTGAAAATGGTGCTGGAAAAAGTACATTGATGAAATCTATTTTAGGTTTAATTGATCCAATTAGTGGGGAAATTAAATTGGGTAAGGAATTATTACGAAAAGAATTTGGGTATTTAACACAGCAGAGTGAAATACAAAAAGATTTCCCTGCTTCTGTAAGAGAAATCGTTCTTTCGGGATGTCAAAGTAAATGTGGCATGAGACCTTTTTATAATAAAAAGGAGAGAGAATTAGCAAAACAAGCTATGGAAAAAATGGATATCTTACATTTGAAAAACAGATGCTATAGAGAACTTTCAGGAGGACAGCAACAGAGAGTTTTGTTGGCAAGAGCATTATGTGCAACAGAGAAAATTATTTTTTTAGATGAGCCTGTATCAGGATTGGATCAAAATGTAAGCGCAGATTTATATTCTGTAATCGAAGAATTGAACAAAAAGGATAATATCACAATTGTTATGATTTCTCATGATATTGAGGCATCATTAAAATATGCCACGCATGTTCTTCATATTGGAAAGAATTCTTTTTTTGGTACAAAAGAAGAGTATTTGCAAAGTGAAATCTCTATCTTTTTTAATATTGAAAAAGGAGGGCAGTTGTAATGATTGACTTATATGAAAAAATAGTTGCTTATCTGCAATATCCATTTGTGATGAATGCCTTAATTGTTGGCACCTTGATTTCTTTATGTGCCGCTTTATTTGGTGTGGTTTTAGTATTGCGAAGATTTTCTTATATAGGTGATGGACTTTCACACGTGGCGTTCGGCGCTATGGCGGTGGCAGCAGTTTTAAACGTCACAACAGATATGCCCCTTGTTCTATTGATTACAGTCATAGCTGCTGTTTTATTACTGAAATCGGGGCAGAATACACAGATTAAAGGAGATGCAGCAGTTGCTATGGTTTCGGTAGGTTCTTTGGCAATTGGTTATTTGTTGATGAATTTATTTGCTACATCAAGTAATATATCAGGTGATGTTTGTACTACATTATTTGGCTCTATTTCCATTTTAACCTTAACCGATACTGAGCTTTGGCTTAGCATTATTCTAGCTTCTAGTGTGGTCATTATTTTTATTCTGTTTTACAATAAAATTTTTGCCATTACCTTTGATGAAAACTTTTCTGTAGCTGTTGGAACAAAGGCATCAGCTTATAATTTATTGATGTCTATCGTAATTGCTGTTATTATCGTGTTATCGATGGAGTTGGTAGGTTCCTTATTAATTACAGCATTAGTAATCTTTCCGGCAGTTTCTGCGATGAAAGTATTTAAAAATTTCTTGGCGGTAACCATATGTGCAGCAATCTTTGCAATGTTTTGTGCAAGTACTGGTACAATTATTTCAATTTTAGCAGGAACCCCTGTAGGTTCTACTATTGTGGCTGCAGATATAGCGATGTTTGGGGTGTTTGTAGGAATTAGTAAAATAAAAAGATAATGGTGATATTATTGTTTATTAAGAAAGTATGAATGGAATTTTTCATAAGAAACTAAGATCACTTAGAATTGAGGTTAAATGAAAAAAATTATACGTGTAGTGGGAATTTTTGTATTGTTTACATTGATAGCATGTAATCAAGTGGGGAATACGGATGAGGTAGAAGTAAAGGTGGACTATGACAGCGTTGGAGAGGAAGAAGATAATCTCCCAGAAGAATTCGATACAAGTAGTGGCTTAGATGTCTTGAATGACGTGATGGAAGAACAGATGGCGTTAGTAGATGGGGACGATAGTTTTCAAGAAGAGAATGAAAATACACAAGAGCTGACGGTAGATAGTAGTGATGCAGAGGGTAATGAAGATAGTAGTGAAGAAGACAGCGAGGGAGAGTCATCAAACCTAATAGAAGTGATTGATTTAACGACTCTTAGTAGTACAATGGTATTTGCAGAAGTTTATTACATGATGGTAACACCTGAGGTCTATGAAGGAAAAACTGTTAGAATGGAAGGGCAATTTGTAGTCTATGAAAATCCCGATTCAGGACAATTATATTTTGCCTGTGTCATTGAAGATGCTACAGCATGCTGCCAGCAAGGCGTTGAATTTGTTTTAACGGAAGATAAAGTATATCCTGATGATTATCCAGAGGTTGGATCTACAATTACAGTTATAGGCGTATATGAGACCTATATGGAAGGCGAATATTTATATTTTCATTTAGAAGACAGTGTTCTTCAATAAAAAAAAGATGCCAAAACTTATGCAGAGTTTTGACATCCTTTTTTTGTTATCGATAATATAGAATATGTGAGTCGGTTTCCATAAAGTTTGGGAAATAAATAGCAAAATCATCAAAAGGTAACTGATTATACGTATATAAGATAGGCCAGTTAGGTATTTCTTGGTCTTTATTATCTAAAATTTCTTTAGAAACCAGGATGCAATCAGCTTCTTCTAGGGACACTTCGGTAAGTTCCAAATCCCAATAAAATTTTAATACGTATTTCTGATAGTCATCCGTATAAAAGATAGAATTGATAGAATTCATATCAATTTCTGAAAAGACTTCATAAATTTCTTCTTCTTGTAGACCGTATGAAGTATTTTGGTCGGGGGAAAGTAAATGACTGATTGTAAAACAAGCGATGAGTATTACACAGCCAATTTGCAGTTTGGGATACGAAGAGAAGATGTTTCCAATATAATAGATAAACAGTAGTGCAATAAAACCACCGATATAAATAAACACTCTTTGGTAAGGCAATACACTTTGTATAATCAGTATCAGTGGAAACATACATAGTGTTACCAATAAATATAGCAATAAAAATTGTTTTTTGTTTTTATTAAAATCAGGTGTAATAGTTTCTTTTCTAGAACTGGAATAATCAAAATCAGTTGTAGGAGTTTGTTTACTTGAACTAGAAATTCCTTTCGTTTTCATAAAAGAACATGGCATTATGTTATATGAGCACAAAAGATAATATAATAATAGTGGAATGCTTATAATTAATAAAATAGTAATATATTTGCCAAAGCCAGAATAAAACTGATCGAAAAGCAAATGGCACCAACCGAATAATTGGTTCAGCATATCTTTACGCTCAATACTTTGGATATATGGTGTATCTAACATATATTGCATACCCGTTTGCAGTGCAAGAAAAGGTGCTTTTATAATAATTTTTAATTGAAAGACACCATAATAGATAGATTGGGCATCTTTACTCACTAAATTGGATCCAATCGCAAGCCATATGACAGCATATAGAATTAAAGTATTGAGAGCAGCAATGATAGCGCTTACAATTAATTGTATTAGTTTTTTTGTGTTTTTTTGAAAAAGTAAATAAAAACCGCCTACAAAACAAATAGAAAGAACCCAGTAGAGACTACTAGAGATGGTATAAAGTCCTAAGGTTAATGAAATAGAAAAGATAATGTAATGCCTGTACAAAGGGATATTATGCAATAATGTCTTTATGGAAAATGTTGTACGATGACTTTTATTGCCAGTGATATTAATTTTCGTATCTTGTATCGTTGGTTTGTGATGTTCTATGCATATGTTGTACAGCATAAGAATGGCAGTAAAATAGCAGGTCATGGTGAACGTATAACCCCTTCCTTGTATTGCAAGGGTGTTTACAATAATGACTGCAATATAAAGACATACACAAGCAAAAGATAGGTAGTTATTAAAAAATTTCTTGGCTAGTTGATAAAGAAGGATCATGTTTGCTAGAGCACATACGTAAGAAAAACCACGTAGCCCAATATAAGCATTTCCTGTCCAATCAAATAGGGCAGAAATAACGGAATAGAATACATGATTATTAGGAACTGGCCAATGGATGGCAGCATAAATAGGTCCACGGCTGATAAAAGAATAATAAGTGTATAATTCATCATACCAAGGTGTTAAAGTAAATAAATGGATACCATAATAGATTACCATAAATAAAAACAGACAAACAAACCATTTGTTTTCTTTGCAATATAAGAGTAGGTTATGAATCATTGGTTTCTTTTCATTTTTAAGTTCTGTGATTTCACTTGCTTGCAAGGGAGAAAGCACAGACGCTGAGGATGAACAATTATTTTCACTCTTAAATAATATATTTTGCAACATGATAATATACCTCTTCCTTTACATATCTTCTAGAGTTAAACGATATAAATTAAACCAATATCTTTCTAAGAGACAAGTTTCCACTTCTTCGGCAAGAATAGAATCTTCATTCCAGAGAGCAATGATTTCGTCTCTAGTATTAAAACTACCCAAATACCAAACGGTTCTACCGCTAGCTATCAATTCTTGAATTTGAGAAGTTGTTGTAATTTCCCCATATTCACGATAAATTTCTTGTATTAAAGTTTCAGGTGTGTCGCACCATAAATAACTTTCTTGGTCTAGATAATAGCCAACAGTACCTTGTACATGATTAAAGTTACAAATGAGAATGGCATCATCATCTATAGCTTCTAGTACTTCTTTGGTGTGAACCATTTCTGTTATTTTTAAAGTTTCCTCGTATTTAAAGGCGTTGATGGTGCAACGGCTAGATAAAAGAACAAGAATCAAAACAGGGATAACAAAATAGATTCTCTCTTTGATATCATAAAGTAAGATTGCAAACACAAGCCAAAAACAACCCAGTGCTGGTATCATATAGCGATACACAAAAACAGGTTGTATTGCAAAAGAAGCGAGAAAACCTATTGCAACAAGGAAGAATAGAGCAAATAAACCGCTGAAAACTTGAAATAGTTCGAATTTAATTTTTGACTTTTCATCTGTGCTTAGAGACAGTGTGGTAGATGCAGGCGAGAATAATACACTTTCTTTATTATCATCGTTTGTCTTAAATAATCTAATTCTTTTATAAACATAACGAACGAATAATAAGATGAAAGCAATAATCATGCCACCAGCAATGCCATAAGTCATATATTGATTATTACCAGATGGCAAGAAAATATATTTGATACAGCCAAATATACTACGGAAGGTAAGGGGTTGTATCCAATAACTAGTTTGCACTTGTGACACCTGTCTGTATAAGATCAGAAGCCATGGAATGTAGGTGATAATTGATATGGCAATGGAGATAGTCCATTTTTTCCATAAATTACGTTGGTACAATAAAATCCATACACCAAGACAAAGATAGAGACCAATCACTGATAAACCTGCAAAATACTGTGTATATACAGTGAGAATGCCATAGAGTACAAAGCAGACCCAATGTATATTTTTATCGGTTTTTAAAATTTCTATCCCATGATAGAAAGCGGCAGTCACAAAAAATAATACAAGACTATACATTCTAATTTCAATGCCGTAAACAAGCAGTTCTGGCATTGTTAGAAAACACCATGCAAATACACCTGCAACAAATATACCATATTGTTTTCTGAATAAGAAAATACTATAGCCTAAGAGTAAAAAAAGTGGTAATAAAGATGCCATCTTAGCAATAATAGTAGTCGAAATAGTTGGGATAAATAGAGCTACTGCATGATAAAAAATTTTTAAATAGAAATAATAAAAAGCTGGATGCACATCCTGCGCAGTAAAGGAAATAATATCACTCCATGAATAAGGAATTAATCCAACAGAAAACAATTCATCATACCAAATGTCAGTGCTAAGACAATAGGGAAATAAACGGATGATACATAGTGCACTTAATGCGATTAATAAATATCCAGTTATAGTATAAAAATTTTTTTTGTGTTGCATAAATTCCTCCAAATATAACAAATTAAAACTATTTTATGTGTCTGCTTTCACCTGTTTTTTATACGTAATCAAGTACGAATATTCTTAGTAAAAACAGTTTAGATATATTTAATACCGTACTTCACCATCATGAGCCACAAGGGTTGCACTTTGCACATGTTCTACATTCATCATAGCATCGATGATTTCAGAATCCTTTTTTGTCTTAATTTCAATCAATAAATCAAGGTGATCTTTTTTACAAGTTCTTGTTCGTACACTTGGATTCTTACAATATGTTTTTAAGGTATCCATAACTAAAGTTTCTTTTACTTCACGACTACAATTCATCACTAGAATATAGGAGTTTGATTTATTAGGAATAAAATCAAGGGTGAATAGTAAGATAGTCATCACTACACTCATAATCAAGCCAATCAAGTGGACACCAGTTCCGCAGATAATCCCTATACTGATACTCCAAAATAAAAATAATAAATCAAGTGGATCTTTCACAACATTACGGAAACGAACAATGGAAAGAGCACCTACCATACCAAGAGAAACTAAAATATTTACTTGCATGGCAAGAACGATTCCTGTAGTCACCACAGCCATGCCCACTAAAGTTTTTGCAAAATTAGCAGAATAAAAGCAGCGTCTAGTTACTGTTTTATAGACAAAGTATATGTAAATTGAAAAGCCAGCGACAATTAGTAGTGTCAAAATAATTTCTGTTTTGTATAAATTGTTTTGTGTGTTCAGTTGTTCTAAAATAGTGGTTTGAAAGCTATTGATAAAACCCATTTGTGAATCCTCCATCATGGTATAATAATTTTTGTTTTCCAACGTAGAATTTGGAAAAAGTAATCTGTTGCAAGGAACGAAGCTCCAACATACTGGCTATTGCCTTTGGCAAAAACTCGTCATATTTTACTTCTAAAATAAAATATCCGGTTTGTAACAATGGAATCGTTGCTAATTCATTATGAAAAAAATGTTGATAATCACCGGAAACCCCAATGTTTGAATCAAAGGTGATTCTAGTATTGCCAGCAGCGTAAGTATAAGCTTCTCGATTATAATCGATGATTGCAGAAGGTGCCATTCGGTTTAGTAAGATACTTAAGGCAAATTCGTTGGCTAAAGGAAAGGTGGAAGGGTGGAATAAAAAATCACCCTTCATAAAGTTCGCATATTCTTCTTTTGACAAGGGACAACTTTTTTTATTGGTATAGGTGTTCAATTTACTTTTCTTTTCTAATTGAATGATGTTATCATTACAATCATATGTACGAATGCGGTATTTAAAACGATTATCACAGCCTTGTTCATTTTCATGATATTTGGAGTGATACATATCGTCAAAGTAGACGGAACGAATAAGATATTGGTTATCAGCATTAGCATTTTTATCAATATTCATAATTTCAGGTAGTCGACTTTTCAAAATGGCATATTCTTTTTGGGTGCATAAAAACTTTTGTTCAATACGATAGTCCATGAAAATTATTTTACCTTTCTTCATTGAAATAATCATCTAGCCAAGTGTAACGATTTTGTAGCCAATTGATCAAGCTTGCAGCGGAAGAGACATAATCAGATGCCACTGTTTTGACATCCTTATCAGAACCTGTATCTGTAAACATAAATTTGTTTGAGTCTTCTAAAAAATAGGTTTCGTTAGTATGAGAAAGGGTTTCAATCGATAAAATTTCTTCGTAGATATCATCCTTTACCTCATTCCAACGTAAGGTAACCGCCTCTTGGAACCAATCATAAGACATGAGATGATAGTACCATAAATGGGTATGAAACTCTTCAAATTCATCTTGTCCTACAAATAATTCTTCATAGGAGCCATTATCTAAACGAGGGTCATTACCAGCGGCCATATCAAAATCCCATGGAGGACCAAAGTATAGAGTATCTTCTCCGCGATTGGCATAGATATAAAAGCTACCCCAACCAATATCATAATTTTTCATAAACTCTTGTAAAATATACATATCGATACAGGAGTCTAAATCAATTACTTGAGAAATTTCTTCCTGGCTACCATTGATAATGGTATTTTCGGCTGTTGCTACAATATCAGCAATGCGCATACCTTGTTCTACGGAATAAATGGTACTACAATAAGAATAGTTGTTGGTTTCTAATTGAAAATAATCCAGATATTCTACACCAGTGCTTAAAGTGTCTATTGTGAGTAAAAATCCAGCATCACTTGCAGGCAGAGAAGTGTCGATTTCCACACGTCCTACGCCTACTTCAACTTGATCGCAAAGTAAATATACGCCCATATAAGCACCATTTATGTATACATTAACAAATTTTGAATCAGGTACAAAATCAATACCATCTAGGGTGTTACCTAACTGAAAGGCAAACTGGTTGCGAAGCATAGAGCCATCTAAATAATTGGCTAATAAAACCCATTCATTTGCCACTTTTTGAGAGGTGGGAAGCATACCAACATTTTGATCGAATTCAATTTTATAGGCCTTTTTTGCATAACTAAAGGTTGAATTTCCACGACAACGAATGTCAGCAGGAGCAGATAATTGTAAAATCGTACCATCATTATCATAATAAGTTACGTTAGCTTGTTGATATTCTTTTAAATAAGGAAATGTACCATCGAAGGTATTGATTTCTATGGATGCTAGCCCTATTGTTTCTTCAACGGAAGAGTCGGAAGGGCTCGGTATTTCATAAATAAGTAGGAATCCAAACATAAGAATGGATAACAGATAGATACATTTTTTCAAGGGGAGTAATATCCTTTCTTGTATTCGATACAAATATAGCAGAGTTGGTGACTATACAATATTCTTTTGAATAGTCACTAGAACTCACACAATCTTTGTTTATTGGTGCTTCTGTATTCGTATAAAGGGGAGAATAAGGTACAGTGGTAAGCAATAAATATAGGAATAAGCATACCTAAATTCTTTAGCCACAGGAGTAGCAATCACTAAGGTGAAAAAAACAGCAAAACATGGTAAATATAATAGGAAGAGACGTTTATCTCCATGTACATAACAAAGTCCACAAGAGAATAAAATAATCCAAAAAATACCTCCCATATTCCATAAAATTCCATACAGCGGTACCATATCTTTTAATTTAAGGCATATTTCATTTATTTTAATCACCAAAGCTCCAGTGAAAAAAGCTTCGTTGGTTACTCCAAATTCATTGGCAATAATGCCTTCATCACCAGCAATAATTCCTTCTTGACTAGGAAACCAAAAACCAATGGATTGGTCTGTAAAAGCCAGAAAATAATCTAGCGGATAAGTGAGACCTATTTCTAAATAAACTTTTATGAATTCGCCGAAATTTTCCTCTAAATAATCAGGATTTCCTTCCCGCACTAATCGTTTAAAGCCATCTGACACGTAAGGATTGTATAGGTCCACAATCTGGGAGGTGTCTAAAATTTCGTTTAAGAACTGGTTTTGTTCTTCTGTTAAAGGCTTGTCTGAAACAATCACTCTAGAAAGCTGTTGCGCTGGGATGGAAAGAGATTCTACAAGATCTGGTTGTATCACATCATAGGCATTCATGACAGGTCCTTTGATTAGCAAAACGGTAGTGATAACTAAGCAGATAAGCATTATTACAGGACGTAATTTTGCACGGAACAACACAAGTATCACGGGAATCATAATCCAATAAGCATACCATCCGTTGGTACGAAATAGACAAAAAATCAAACTAGAAATAAAAAACATGATAGCATTAAAAGTGCCTAAAGTAAAGCAGGATTTACCCGGTAGATATAACATCCGAAGCAAGGTAATCACAAGAAGTAAGGCACCTCCTGCAAAAATAGGATCTTTCCACATAGTAACCCCATAGTGACCATTATAAGGAACGAAAGCATAGAAGGACAAAAGCAGTAAGCATATTTTCTTAGATACACCAAGACATAAGAGAGTATAGATACAGTATCCGATACAACTTGCAAGAAATATCATTTGGAAAACTGTATAAAAAGCAAGAGAATAAGAAATATTGGGTGTAAAAATTTGTCCTATGTGATACCAAAACCCAATCAATAAGGTATGCACATAAGGATGGTGATTGCTTGGCGCATATACACCCAGGACTTGGGCAAATTGATTCATACTATCTACAGTCATAACTCCAGGGAAGTTCTTTCCAAGATAAGGAATCCAACATAGAAAACAAGCAAGACAAGAGAGTGAAGCAAATCTTAGCTTATGTTTATTTTCTACGATAGATAGATGTTTTCCATTACTTTTAGTAAAGAGGAATAAAATGATTCGGTAAAAAAGAATCAGTAGCCCTATACTGGTTATAAGTAAAACCATGGCACAAAAAATTTTATTGTCTAATCCTCCACAAATAGTAGTATAATCACCCAATACATAAAATATGGTGAATATGCCACTTAATAAGAGAGAGACTTTTGGGGATGAGGATGGAATTAGCATTTCAGAACATTCTGTATCCACTAATTTATAAAAATAAAACAATACAACGAATAA
>JAWXVD010000012.1:26958-49498 GCA_044425705.1 Eubacteriales bacterium
CTTTTTGAAAAAAATGAAAAATTAGGAAAAAAGATTTTTATTACAGGCAAGGGAAGATGTAATGTAACCAATGCTTGTGATGTGGAAGATTTATTTAAAAATATGGTTAGCAATGAAAAATTTATGTATAGTTCTTTTTATACTTTTGATAATCAGGCATTGATGGAGTTTTTTAAAGAATTGGATTGCCCTCTAAAAATAGAAAGAGGAAATCGTGTTTTTCCTGTATCAGATCATTCTTCTGATATTATTAGAGCATTGACAAAAGCCTTGAAAGATAATCATGTGACTGTTCATTTAAATAGTGAAGTAAAAAAAATTTTAGAAAAAGATGGACAGGCTACTGGAATTGTATTGAAGGGAAATGGCAAGGAATATAAAGCAGATGCAGTGATTATAGCAACTGGTGGTATTTCTTATGGAGCCACGGGTTCGACGGGAGATGGACATCGGATGGCAAGTGAACTAGGACATTCGGTGAAAAAGATGCAACCAGCCTTGGTACCATTTGTAATCAAAGAAACTTGGTGTCACGAATTACAAGGATTAGCGTTGAAAAATGTGTCTTTAACAGTAAAGAATGGGAAGAAAGAAATCTACTCTGGATTTGGAGAGTTCTTGTTTACTCATTTTGGAATCAGTGGACCATTAGTCATTAGTGCTAGCAGTTATTATGCAAAAAAGGCAGTAGGTCAAGAAGTAAGAGCTATTTTAGATTTAAAGCCTGCACTTTCTGTAGAACAGCTTGATAGAAGAATCTTACGGGATTTCGAAGCTAATCAAAATAAACAATTTAAAAATGCTATTGATGGATTATTCCCTGCAAGACTAGTGCCAGTGATGATTGCACTAAGTGGAATCAATCCAGAGAAAAAAGTAAATGAAATTTCAAAAGAGGAACGACAACATTTTGTCCAACTGATTAAACATGTGGAATTGACGATTACAGGAACAAGAGATTTTAAGGAAGCAATTATTACCCAAGGGGGAATTGCAACCAAAGAAGTGAATCCTTCCACGATGGAATCAAAAAAGATTGCAGGTTTATATATAGTAGGAGAATTATTGGACTTAGATGCATTAACAGGTGGATTTAATTTGCAAATTGCTTGGTCCACAGGATACTTAGCAGGTATCAATGCAGGAAAAGAAGTAATAGATTAAGAAAAGGATGGTAAAAGAAATGGCATTTAATGTAGCAATTGATGGACCGGCAGGAGCTGGTAAAAGTACTATTGCCAAAATGATAGCAAAGAAAATGGAATATATCTATGTAGATACAGGCGCTATGTACCGGGCGATGGCCTTATATTTAATACGTAATCATGTGGATGCATCTAATCAAGAAGAGATTTCAAAAGTATGTAAAGAGGCTGATATTACAATTGCCTATGATCATGGAGAACAACTTGTGTTGTTAAATGGTGAAAATGTAAATGGATTGATTCGCACGGAAGAAGTGGGAAATATGGCTTCTGCATCTTCGGGAAACGGAGATTTACGCAAAAAATTAGTTTCCTTACAACAAAAATTAGCTGCATCAGAAGATGTGATTATGGATGGGCGAGATATAGGAACTTGTGTGTTGCCTCAAGCAGAAGTGAAAATCTACTTAGTTGCCAACAGTCATATTAGAGCTAGGAGAAGATATGATGAATTGGTAGCAAAAGGAATTGAAAGCGATTTGGCACAAATAGAAGCCGATATTGTAAAAAGAGATAAACAAGACATGACGAGAACGATATCCCCATTGAAACAAGCCCATGATGCAGTATTAGTGGACTCATCTGATATGAGTATTGAAGAAGTGGTGACATGTATTATGGATATATGTGAGAAAAGAAAAAGAAGGGATTAAGCTACTTATATGGAAGTAAAATTAGCAAAAAGTGCAGGTTTTTGTTTTGGTGTAGAAAAAGCCATGGAAACGGTTTATCATCAAATTGAAAACAACAAAGAGAAACAAATTTACACCTATGGACCCATTATTCACAATGAAGAAGTTGTGAAAGAGTTAGAAGCGAAAGGTGTAAAGGTGATTTATACATTTGAAGAATTATGTCAATTGAATGAAGGGATTGTTGTGATACGTTCTCATGGTGTGCCCAAACATATTTATCAAGTAATTGAAGAGCGTGGGTTAGAATGTGTGGATGCTACTTGTCCATTTGTGAAACGAATTCATAAAATTGTAGAAAAAGAAAGTTGCGAAATGAATGATGCGGGCAAAAAAATTGTTATTATTGGTAATGAAGGGCATCCAGAGGTAGAAGGTATCATGGGATGGTCAAAAACCCCTGCAACCGTGATAGAATCAGTGGATGAGGCGAAAAATTTCACCGTAAAAGAGGGCGAAAAAGTCTGTATTGTTTCACAAACGACATTTAACAACAATAAATTTAAAGATTTAGTTGAAATTTTCTCAGAAAAAGGTTATGATATTAGTGTTGTGAACACTATCTGTAATGCAACTGATGAAAGACAGACCGAAGCGAGAGAAATTGCAAAGGCTGTTGATGAGATGATAGTAATAGGTGGAACGCACAGTTCGAATACAAGAAAGTTGTATGAGATATGTAGTAAGGAGTGTGCGCGTACACATTTTATACAGACACTAGATGACTTGCATTTAGCTTTACCTAAATCTGTCCGACTGGTGGGTATTACTGCCGGGGCATCGACCCCAAACAATATTATTGAGGAGGTTCAAAATTATGTCAGAATTAACTTTTGAACAAATGTTAGAAGAATCATTCAAAACAATCCATTCGGGAGAGGTAGTTGAAGGTACAGTTATCGATGTGAAACCAGAAGAAATTATCCTTAACATCGGGTACAAATCAGACGGTATTCTTAGTAGAAACGAATACACAAATGAAGCCAACGTAGATCTTACAACAATCACTTCTGTTGGAGAAAAAATGGAAGTAAAAGTATTAAAAGTAAACGATGGTGAAGGTCAAGTTTTACTTACTTACAAAAGACTTGCTGCTGAAAAAGGAAACAAGAGAATTGAAGATGCATTTAATAATCAAGAAGTATTAACTGCAAAAGTTGCTCAAGTTTTAGATGGTGGTTTAAGTGTTGTAGTTGATGAAGTAAGAATCTTTATTCCAGCTAGCCTTGTTTCAGATGCATATGAAAAAGATTTATCTAAATATGCAGGAATGGAAATTGAATTCGTAGTTACAGAATACAATCCAAAGAGAAGAAGATATATCGGAAACCGTAAAGTTCTTGTTGCAGCAGCAAAAGCTGAATTACAAAAAGAATTATTCGCTAGAATCCAAGTTGGAGATATCATTGAAGGAACAGTAAAAAATGTGACAGATTTCGGTGCTTTCATCGATTTAGGTGGTGCTGACGGTTTACTTCATATTTCTGAAATGTCTTGGGGAAGAGTTGAAAATCCTAAGAAAGTATTCAAAATTGGCGATGTTGTTAACGTATTAATTAAAGATATCACAGGAAATAAAGTTGCTTTAAGCTTAAAATTTGATGATGCTAACCCATGGAAAGATGCTTGTGATAAATACGCAGTTGGAAATGTAGTTGGTGGTAGAGTTGCTAGAATGACAGATTTTGGTGCTTTCATTGAATTAGAAGCAGGTGTAGATGCATTATTACACGTATCTCAAATTTCTAGAGATCATATTGAAAAACCTTCTAATGTGTTAAAAGTTGGTGATGAAGTAGTTGCTAGAGTTGTTGATTTCAATGAAGCAGACAGAAAAATCAGCTTAAGCATCAAAGCTTTACAAGAACCAGAAGAAATGGTAGAAGAAGTTGTTGAAGCTGAATAAGAAATAAAAGAAATTAAAATATTTAAGTTCAATGATTTCACTTGCTTGTAAAGGATAAAAGTATTGAAGCGGTAACCATTAGGGAGTATCCACATTATTTAAGGTTTTGAATGAAGCAAGGTTTTTAAAATGTGGAAAACATATTCCGATAATAGAGCATTCTCGGCAAGAATGTTTTCAGTTATTTCAAAATAACAAGGATGTTTTTTGAATTCCTTATAAAAAACAGGCGTAATTTGAGGCTTCCATTGAGGCAAAAATACACCTGTTTTTTTATTATAACAAGTAGCGGCAGTGGCTTTTTTCTTTCGCGATTTATCAACAAAAGAAGCAACTGATTGATGAATTGCCATGTCTTCTTCTGTCAAATAATAATATTCTTTGTAATTTTCATAAAAATATTTTAACTGTCCATTGAAACATGGTATTTTTAAAGATAATACATCATGTTTTCCACTGAGATAACAATCGTTACAGTGATAAGAAATTGCATTAGGAAGTGGAAGTGATAATTGAAGTGTGAAAATCACTTCTTTTTTTTGGTCGCCATTATAATTTGTATAGTCATTAGTAACCACTTTAATAATAGAAGGAGAATGTTCAAATAAATTGCTGTAAGCAAGAATAGGCAATAATTGAACCATGCCTAATACATCATCTTTATTATGTAATAGGAGGAGCTCTAGAGATGTTTTACTAGGCGATGTTACGTATTCTTTGTAGTAAGGAATCAATTTGCCGCCATCAAAGGTATCATCCCTATGAATTTGTAAAAATTCTTCTACGGTCTTTTGCTTACAATTGGGAAGCTTTAGAACATGTTTTAAAGGTGTTATTGTCTTCCATAAATCAATGCTAGAATACCTAGAAAAATCATGGGATAATTCTAGTAATTTACATCTAAGCTCTATAAAAGGTAAGTCAAATTGCAAACCGTTAAAATGAATGAGAGTGGTAAAGGATGTGAGAAAGCCGAAGAAATCATTTAATATAGTAGATTCTTCTTCAGGCGTTTCTGCAAACCATTGTTTGTAGTATAAAATATTGTCTTTATAGTACCCACATCCAATCAAGTAAACCGTGCTAAATTTCGCACTGAATCCTGTTGTTTCTATATCTAGAAACAAGTGATTTTCTGCATCGGGGAAATAAGAAGTTAGCGGAATTAGTGGTATGAAATTCTCTATATTTTTTTCTATCAGTATCATATTGTTGCATTTGCCTTCCTGAAAATATTTATTGCATTCATTGTAAAATCCATGGATGTAGTCGGTTTTCAATGGATTTACCTATTGTTACAAGTCACTTGTGAGTTATAACTTACTGTTACTTATCATACCATAATTTGAAAAATAACTATAGTATTTTTATTTAAAAAGATGTATATTTATAGTTAGAGAAAAAAAGAAAGAGAGGAAAATAAATGTCTAGAATGACCTTTACAGGTGGAATACATCCTCATGATGGAAAAGATTTATCGAAGGATAGACCTATCATTTCAGTTTTGCCATTAGGTGAGTTGGTATATCCATTATCACAGCATATAGGAGCACCAGCAGTTCCTATTGTAACAAAAGGAGAACGTGTTTTAACAGGACAAAAAATTGCAGAAGCAGGTGGTTTTGTGTCCTCTCCAATTTTTGCAACAGTTTCAGGAACTGTAAAAGCCATAGAGCCAAGACGTGTGGTGACTGGAGATGCAATTAATAGTATTGTTATTGAAAATGATAATCAATATGAAGAAGTAGAGTATCCTAAAATTGCACCATTAGAAACTCTTTCAAGAGAAGAAATTATCACTTTAATCAAAGAAGCTGGAGTGGTAGGAATGGGTGGAGCGGGATTTCCTACTCATGTGAAATTATCCCCTAAAGAACCTGATAAAATTGAATATGTGATTGCCAATTGTGCAGAATGTGAACCATATTTGACATCTGATTACCGTAGAATGTTAGAACAGCCAGAAAAACTAATTGGTGGTTTAAAAGTATCGTTGCAATTATTTCCAAATGCAGTAGGTATTCTTGCAATCGAAGATAATAAAAGCGATTGTATTACCTTGTTAAAGTCTTTGATTAAAGATGAACCTAGAATAGTTGTAAAAAAATTAAAGACAAAGTATCCACAAGGAGCAGAAAGACAATTGATTTTTGCAACCACAAAACGAAGTCTACATTCAAAGATGTTACCATCTGATGTTGGCTGTGTTGTGAATAATGTGGATTCTATCGTTGCAATTTATAATGCGGTGATTGAAGGCAGACCGTTAATGGAGAGAATTGTTACTGTAACAGGAGACGCCATTAAAACACCTAGAAATATCAGAGTAAAAATTGGTACAAATTATAGAGAATTAGTCGATGCAGCAGGTGGTTTTAAAAAACAACCTGAAAAAATCATTTCAGGTGGACCGATGATGGGCTTTGGTATCTTTGATCTTAATGTGCCTACTACAAAAATTGCATCTGCGTTGCTTTGTTTAACAAGAGATGAAGTTTCAAGAATGGAACCTACAGCGTGCATTAATTGTGGTAAATGTGTAGAAGTCTGTCCAGGACGTGTAGTACCTAGAAAACTTGCTGATTATGCGAACAATTATGCAGAAGAACAGTTTGTAAAAGAGAATGGTATGGAATGTTGTGAATGTGGATGTTGTAGCTTTGTTTGTCCAGCGAAGCGTCCTTTGACACAAAGTATAAAATCTATGAGAAAAATGGTACTCAGTAAAAATAAAAAATAAAGGAGAAAAAGCAAATGAGTGAATTGATGAAAGTCTCATCAAATCCACATATTAG
This sequence comes from Eubacteriales bacterium, assembly GCA_044425705.1. Taxonomy (GTDB): domain Bacteria; phylum Bacillota; class Clostridia; order Lachnospirales; family Lachnospiraceae; genus JAWXVD01. The sequence goes on from JAWXVD010000012.1 coordinate 33,557, forward strand.
ATCCAAAGTAAAGACAAGCAATATTATGCTGGCAGTTGTAGTTGCTTTACTCCCTACTACTTTTTTTGGAATCTATAATTTTGGATTACAAGCAGCTTTGGTAATTGTTACTACAGTTGCAACAACAGTTTTAACAGAATTAATTTATGAAATCCTTATGAAGAAAAAAATTACAATAGGAGATTTTTCGGCAGTGGTAACAGGGTTGCTATTAGCCCTAAATCTACCTTCTACAGCACCCTTATGGATGTGTGTGATTGGTGGTGTATTTGCTATCCTAGTTGTAAAAATGCTATTCGGTGGATTAGGACAAAACTTTATGAATCCTGCTTTGGCAGCAAGATGTTTTCTATTGATATCATTTACCCCATTGATGACTAATTTTGAGTGTGATGCCTATACAGGAGCGACACCTCTTGCAGCATTAAAAGCAGGAGAGAGTGTGGATGTATTTGCTATGACAATTGGTAAAGTCAGTGGAACTATAGGTGAAACATCTATGGTAGCCATTGTGATCGGTGCATGTTTCTTATTATTACTTGGAGTAATCGATTTGAAAGTACCAGGAAGCTACATAGTGTCGTTTGTAGTATTTATCGCTCTCTTTGGTGGACAAGGAATTAATCTTGATTTCATTGCAGCGCACCTTGCAGGTGGTGGATTGATGTTAGGTGCATTCTTTATGGCAACTGATTATGTAACGAGACCTATTACTAAGAATGGACAGTATGTATTTGGGATTTTCTTAGGAATTCTAACTGGAATTTTCCGTATTTATGGAGCAGGAGCAGAAGGTGTATCTTATGCAATTATTATTGGTAATCTATTAGTTCCGTTAATTGAAAAAGTTACTCTTCCCAAAGCATTTGGCAAAGGAGGGGCAGGTAGATGAAAAATTTAATCAAAGATGCATTGGTTTTATTTGCCATTACTCTTATTGCAGGTCTTGTTCTTGGGGTTGTGTATGAAGTCACAAAAGATCCTATTGCAGAACAAGAGATGAAAGCTAAAACAGCAGCCAGTATGGAAGTATTTCCAACGGCTACAAATTTTGACGAAATAGAGGTAGAGGTATCAGATCAGGTGAGAGCAGGTCTAGATGCTGCTGGATTGGATCAAGAAGATGTAGTAGCCGTATACGTAGCAGAAGATGGCAGTGGTAATGTTCTTGGTTTTGTATTAAATATGGTAACCCATGCGGGATATAGCGGTGATATCACATTTGCAATGGGTATTATGACAGATGGAACAGTGAATGGTATTTCCTTGTTGAGTATCGCAGAGACACCAGGTCTTGGTATGGAAGCTGAAGAGGTTTTACAACCACAGTTTGCAAATAAAAAAGTATCTGAATTTATGTATACAAAAACTGGTGCAAGTAGTGATATGGAAATTGATGCGATTAGTGGTGCAACCATTACAACCAGTGCCCTCACCAATGGTGTGAATGCGGGATTGTATTATTTTGAAGAAGTGTTAGGAGGTTATAGTCATGAATAGTGGATTAAAACAAGTGATGAATGGCCTACTCAAAGAAAATCCTATTTTTGTATTGATGTTAGGTATGTGTCCAACATTGGCTGTTACAACTTCGGCTATGAATGGTTTGGGAATGGGATTAACCACAACGGCAGTTTTGATTTTAAGTAATGTGATTATTTCATTACTCAGAAATGTGATACCAGATAAGGTGAGGATTCCTGCATTTATTGTAGTTATCGCTTCTTTTGTTACAATGGTCGAATTATTATTAGAAGGATTTATTCCAAGTTTATATGATGCTTTAGGAATTTACATTCCGCTAATCGTTGTAAACTGTATTATTTTAGGTAGAGCAGAATCTTTTGCATCAAAAAATCCACCTTTGCCATCCTTCTTTGACGGACTTGGCATGGGGCTAGGATTTGCCTTTGCCTTAACTTGTATCGGTGGTGTGAGAGAAATTTTAGGTGCTGGTGAATTGTTCGGATTCCAAGTGATGCCATCAGGTTATGTTCCTATGACGATTTTTGTGTTGGCACCTGGAGCATTCTTTGTCTTAGCGGTTTTAACAGCCATTCAAAATAAAGTGAAGATTGCAGGAGAAAAGAAGGGTAAGGATATGTCTAAAATGCAATCAGGTTGTAGTGAGGATTGTATGAATTGTGGAGATGGTGGTTGTTCTCATAGATTCTATGGAACAAAAGATGAAAAGAAAGAGGAGGGCGTGTAAATGTTTGAAAGTATACAAGAATTATTTATCATAGCCATTGGATCAGCCCTTGTAAGCAATGTTGTATTAAGCCAATTTTTAGGTCTCTGTCCATTTTTAGGTGTGTCGAAAAAGGTAGAGACAGCATTAGGAATGGGTGGCGCTGTTATTTTTGTTATTACCTTGGCTAGTGCGGTGACAGGAGTTATTTATCAATATGTTTTATCTGAAAATGGGCTAGAATATTTACAGACCATTGTATTTATTTTAGTAATCGCTTCTTTGGTTCAATTTGTAGAAATGTTCCTAAAAAAATTTATGGTTGGTTTATATCAATCATTAGGTGTATTTCTTCCTTTAATTACAACAAACTGTGCAGTATTAGGTATTGCCTTAACAAATGTGCAAAAAGGATATGGAATTGGTGTTGGTATCTTAAATGGCTTTGCAACAGCTATTGGCTTTACGATTGCTATTGTTATTTTGGCAGGTTTACGTGAAAAAATGGAATATAATGATGTGCCTGAATCTTTTCAAGGGATGCCCATTGTGTTATTGACAGCAGGACTTATGGCAATTGCATTTTGTGGATTTTCTGGACTTTTATAGAGGATAAGTAGGAGAAATTAAGGTAGTGTGAAAAATAAGAGTTTTCACACTCTTGAGAGAAAGGGATGGTTATTTAAATGAGCGGAATTATATTAGCGACAATAGTCATAGGATCCGTGGGATTATTGTTGGGTCTATTCTTAGGTATTGCGGCCATTAAATTTAAAGTAGAAGTAGATCCAAAAGAAGAAGCTATTTTAGCAGCGTTGCCTGGAAACAACTGTGGCGGATGCGGATTTGCAGGATGTTCTGGATTGGCTGGGGCCATAGCAAAAGGAGAAGCGGAAGTGAATGCATGTCCAGTTGGTGGTGATACAACCAGTGAGGCAATCAGTAAGATTATGGGCGTGGAAGCGAAAGCTGGAAATAAACAAGTAGCATTTGTGAAATGTAATGGTACTTGTGATAAAACAACTATGGATTATGAATACACTGGTATGGAAGATTGTGGCATGTTGGCCTTTGTACCTAACGGAGGTCCTAAGTCATGCAATTATGGATGTTTGGGATATGGTACTTGTGTGAAAGCTTGTCCCTTTGATGCCATTCATATTGTGGACGGTGTTGCAGTTGTTGATAAAGAAGCATGCAAAGCTTGTGGAAAATGTATAGCAGTCTGTCCTAAAAATTTAATTGAGATGATTCCTTATGATGCAAAAGTACAAGTGGCATGCAGTTCACAGGCAAAAGGTCCAGTGGTCATGAAGGCCTGTCAAGTAGGATGTATCGGATGTGGGATTTGTAAGAGAAATTGTCCCGCTGACGCAATTACGGTGGAAAACTTTATTGCGAAAATTGATTACGATAAATGTATTGGATGTGGAATTTGTAAAGAAAAGTGTCCAAAGAAAGCGATCATATAATGGAAAATGTAAGATTAGGAAAAACAGAAATTATTGTAAATAAAAATGGATTTGGTGCCTTGCCTATACAGAGAGTTAACTTTGATGATGCAAAACTTTTGTTGTTAAAAGCTTACCAGAATGGTATTACTTTTTTTGATACAGCTAGAATGTATACAGACAGTGAAGAAAAAATGGGTTATGCATTTGATGGCATGAGAGATAAAATCATTATCGCATCTAAAACAGGGGCAACTACAGTGGAAGGATTTTGGAAAGATTTAGAAACTTCATTAACTAATTTAAAAACTGATTATTTGGATATTTATCAATTTCATAATCCAAGTTTTTGTCCTAAACCAAGGGATGAAAGTGGCATTTATGATGCTATGCTAGAAGCGAAAGCACAAGGAAAAATTAAACATATCGGGATTACCAATCATAGATTGTCTGTTGCCCACGAGGCAGTTGATAGCGGTTTGTATGAAACATTACAATTCCCATTTTGTTATTTATCTACAGAAAAAGATTTAGAATTGGTAGAGAAGTGTAAAAAAGCCGATATGGGATTCATAGCCATGAAGGCATTATCAGGAGGTTTGATTACCAATTCTGCTGCGGCATATGCATATCTGGCACAATATGATAATGTGTTGCCTATATGGGGTGTACAAAGAGAATGTGAATTAGATGAATTTCTATCTTATATAGAAGAAGCACCTACTATGACTAGGGAAATTAGTGATTTGATAGAAAGTGACAGAGCAGAATTACTAGGTGAATTTTGTAGAGGATGTGGGTATTGTATGCCGTGTCCAGTAGGAATTGAAATCAACACATGTGCTAGAATGACACTTTTATTGAAACGTTCCCCATCAGCAGTAAACTTATCAGAAGAGGGACAAGCTAGAATGATGAAGATAGAAGAATGTATCAAATGTGGTAAATGTGCTAGCAAATGTCCATATAATTTAGACACTCCAGCACTACTACAAAAAAATCTAGAAGAGTATAAACAAACTCTAAAAAGTATAAATAATTAATAAATAATTTGCAAAATACATAATTTGTAATAAATTTGATATGAAATAACTAATAAAATTGTAACAAAATTGAAATATTTTGTTGACTACTTGTATACATTAATATATAACTTAGTACTTCTGAACCATTTTGGAAAAAAGTGGAAATAAGCACATAAGTGATAAAAAGTGACGATTCAGTGATGAGCTGAATCGTTGCCTATATTTTGTATAAAAGGAGTTATGATATTGTATAAAAAGTTTGCAACATTTTTAGTTATTTGTAATTTAGTAGTATTAGTAGGATCGTTTAACGTACTAGGAATTAGAATTAACCAAGTATTAGCATCAGAAGCATTTCAAACATTAGTAGAAGAGGAAACCACAGAAGTTAGCTTTTTAGGATTGATGACAAAAGCATCAAGCAACCAAAGAAATATTAATGTAGAAGTCATTTCAAAAAAATGGATTTATGATTTAACAGATGAAGATTATAATAATTTATTAAAAATTGTAGAAGCAGAAGCAGGCGGTGAAGATCAAACTGGTAAAATGCTGGTGGCCAATGTGGTATTGAATCGAGTTGACAGTGGGGAATTTCCAGATTCGGTAACGTCAGTTATTTTCCAAAAGAAAGAAGGTGTTTCACAGTTTTCGCCTATCAGTGATGGTAGATTTGATACGGTGACAGTCAGTGACGAAACTGTAGAGGCCGTGGAATTGGTGCTCTTAGGTGAGGATATGTCTATGGGTGCTTTGTATTTTACATCTAGACAGTATGCGGATCCTAGTAGGATGGTCTGGTTTGATACTTATTTGACGAAATTGTTCGCTTATGGAAACCACGAATTTTTTGCTTAGGATTGCTGGGCATGTGATAACTGTAACGATTGCAGTTAGTGAAAAGTTATGGTATACTATCAAAATATAGCCGTAAAAATGTGCTAAATTTATTGGATACAGCAATGTTTCTAGATGGAGGAAATGATGGAAGTATTATATAAAAGTACGAGAAATAGCAATGAAACAGTGAAAGCTTCAGAAGCGATTTTAAAAGGTTTGGCAAATGATGGTGGTTTGTTTGTACCAGAGAGTATACCTACATTAGACAAAACAGTAGAAGAATTATCGGTTATGACTTATCAAGAAGTTGCTTATGAAGTGATGAAATTGTATTTGACAGATTTTACGAAGGAAGAGTTAGAAACTTGTATTAACAGTGCTTATGATAGTAAGTTTGATACAGAAATAATAGCACCTCTAGTGGAAGCAGACGGCGCATTTTATTTAGAACTGTTCCATGGTTCTACTATTGCATTTAAAGATATGGCACTTTCTATTTTACCATATTTGATGACAACTTCAGCAAAGAAGAATCATGTAGAAAATGAAATTGTTATTTTGACAGCAACATCAGGTGATACAGGAAAGGCAGCTTTAGCTGGTTTTGCTGGAGTAGAAGGCACAAAGATAATGGTATTTTATCCTAAGAATGGTGTTAGTGCTATCCAAGAAAAGCAAATGGTAACTCAAGTAGGAGACAATACACATGTTGTAGGAATACACGGGAATTTTGATGATGCACAAACAGGTGTGAAAGAAATTTTTGCAGATAAAGAGTTGGCAGCTGTTATGGATGAAAAGGGATTTCAATTTTCTTCTGCAAACTCAATTAATATTGGACGTTTAGTACCACAAATTGTGTATTATGTTTATGCCTATGCACAACTTCTAAAAGAAGAAAGAATCGCTAGTGGCGAAACAATTAATGTAGTGGTACCTACAGGTAATTTTGGTAATATACTTGCGGCATATTATGCAAAGAATATGGGTCTACCTATTGAAAAATTAATTTGTGCATCCAATGATAACAAAGTGTTATTTGATTTCTTTGAGACAGGTTGTTATGATAAGAATAGAGAATTTATTTTAACAAGTTCACCATCTATGGATATTTTAATTTCAAGTAATCTAGAACGTTTAATTTATAAAATTGCTGGCAACGATGCAGATAAAAATCTTGCATTTATGAAAAATTTAACAACCTCTGGTGTTTATGAAATCACCGATGATATGAAAAAAGAATTGGTAGATTTCTATGGTGGTTATGCCACTGAAGAAGAAACAGCAGCAAAAATCAAAGGTTTATTTGAAAAAACAGGATATGTGATTGACACCCATACAGCAGTAGCAGCAGCAGTATATGACCAATATGTATCAGACACAAAGGATGGTAAGAAAACTGTCATTGCGTCTACAGCAAGTCCTTTTAAATTCGGACAAAGTGTAATGGATGCCATCGATATGAAATACCATGATTTGTCTGACTTCGAGTTGGTAGATGAATTAGAAAAAATTGCTAACGTAAAAGTGCCTATGGCAGTAGAAGAAATTAGAACAGCACCTGTACTTCATGATACAATTTGTGACAAAACGGAAATGAAAATGATTGTGAAATACTTTTTAGGTTTATAATTAAGTTTTGAAATAGAAGTAAATAGGTTAAAAAATATGATTTTTTAACCAGTATTTGTCTGGCATGAGCCAAAGTTGCCAGACTGTAGAAAGTGATGGTAATTATATGGAAATGTTAATTGATGCTATTATAGGTGGCATGGGTATCTATATTATGGTGCAAGGAATCAATATGAAGAAAACAGGAGTGATTCCCGAAGGATTATTGGTTAGTAAAAAAGTAAATTTGAATAGTATTAAAGACAAAGCGGGATTCATTCAATATATGTTTTTGCCAACTATGATTTTAGGGGTTTTAGGATTGTTATCGGGGGTTGTTGGCACAGTAAATGATTATATGAGCGGTTTAGATGTGATTACTGCCATACTAAGTGGTTTGTTTTTAATTGCTTTGATTGCATTTTATGTCATGGACATTAAGGCACAGAAAAAATACATAGGTGGAAAACAGTAAATGTTTATAAAAATGGAGTGTCTGCAATTTGTGGGCACTCTTATTTGTTTTATGTTAGGTAGCTGAAATTATAAGGATTAAATATTGGGTATACAAAATATGACTGTTAATATTTAGGGGCTAAAACAGAGGGGAAAAGAAGGTGATGGAAAATTTAGCTAAAGTAGCTATTTTCCATCACCTTTTTAAGTACTATTAAATTTAAAAATATAAAGATTACATATCACGTGAAGTTAAGTTGGAATAATCACGATCCACACAAATTGTTTTATAAGCAGGACGTATGATTTTACCATTATTTGCCAATTCTTCTAGTCTATGTGCACTCCAACCAACGATACGAGCCATAGCAAAGATTGGTGTGTATAATTCCATAGGTAAATTTAACATACTATAAACAAAACCAGAATAGAAATCTACATTGACGCTAACACCTTTGAAAATTTGACGTTCTCTGCCAATGACCTCTGGTGAAAGTTTTTCTACCAGAGAGTAGAGTGCAAATTCCTTCTCTAATCCTTTTTCAATAGATAAATTTTCTACGAACTTTTTGAAGATAATAGCACGAGGATCAGATTTTGAATAAACAGCATGGCCCACACCATAAATTAAGCCAGCGTAATCAAAAGCTTGTTTGTTTAATAGTTTTGCCAAATAATCAGATACTTGTTCTTCATCTTCCCAGTCAGCAACTTGTTCTTTCATGTCTTCAAACATTTGTACAACTTTGATGTTTGCTCCACCATGCCTTGGTCCTTTTAAAGAACCGATTGCAGCTGCAATTGTAGAATAGGTATCAGTTAGTGATGAACTGACAACATGAGTAGTAAAAGAAGAGTTATTACCACCACCATGTTCCATATGTAATACAAGTGCAATATCTAAAATTTGAGCTTCTAATGGAGTGTATTTGCTGTTAGGTCTTAGAATACGTAAGATGTTTTCTGCTGTAGACAATGCAGGATCTGGTTGGTGAATATATAAGCTATTACCATCGTGATAGTGGCTATATGCTTGATACCCATAAATAGTAAGTAAAGGAAAAAGACTAATTAGTTGTAAACATTGTCGTAGTACATTTGGAAGTGAAGTATCATCTGCTCTATCATCATAAGAGTATAGGGTTAATACACTTCTTGCTAAAGTATTCATCATATCTTTGCTAGGAGCTGTCATAATAATATCTCTGACAAAAGATGTTGGTAAGCTACGATATTCTGCAATTAGCTTATTGAAATCAGATAACTCAGTCTGATCGGGCAATTTATCGAACAGTAGAAGATATGTGATTTCTTCAAAACCAAAACGGTTGTCCTTGGAAAAGCCATTTACCAAATCAATCACATTGTAACCGCGATAAAATAAATTACCATGAATAGGGATTGATTCACCATCCACTATTTTTGTCGCACGCACATCTGAAATATTAGTTAATCCGGCTAAGACACCCTTACCATTTAAATCACGAAGTCCTCTTTTTACATCAAACTTAGTAAATAATGCTGTATCGATCATTCCAGCCTCTTTGCTTAAATTAGCTAAATTAATTAGCTCTGGAGTTACATCCGAAAAAATATTTTGATCCAATAAAATCGCCACCTTTCTTAAATTTATAAATTAATAAAGTACCCTTCTAGTTTAACATGGTAAATAACAAAAGTGCAAGAGAAAAATTTTGTTGTGATGTAGTTTTGTGTGTTGTGAAGTTTTTAAAGTAAGCCTTGTGCTTTTAGGTGGATGTTCTTTCTAGATTAAAAATGAAGGGGTGGATTTTTAGAGGGAAATATATTATTATAGTGTGATAGGAGCAAAGCATCAGTGATGCTTCAGAATGGAGGATATATGAATCAAGTAATTAGAGATAGAATTGCAAAGTTAAGAGAGATTATGGAAGCGCAGGGAGTAGATTATTATATGTTACCTACGGCAGATTTTCATAATTCAGAATATGTAGGTGATTATTTCAAAATAAGAGAGTTTCTTTCTAATTTTTCTGGATCAAACGGTACATTAGTGGTAGGAAGGGAAGAAGCAGGATTATGGACGGATGGACGCTATTTTATTCAAGCAGCATCAGAATTAGAGGGTACTGGTATTACGTTATTTAAAATGGCTGAAGAAGGTGTACCAACGATTACAGAATATTTATGCGAGAATATGAAAAAAGAGCAAATATTAGCTTTCGATGGTAGAGTGGTAGATGCAAATTTAGGTAAGTCTTTAGAAGAAAAATTAGAAGATAAACATGTGAAGATTGCCTACCAAAAAGATTTGGCCGATGCAGTTTGGGCAGATAGACCAAACTTACCACAAAATCAGGTGATTGTATTAGATGAAGAAATCTGTGGTGCTACTGTTGCCGAAAAATGTGAGCAGGTAAGAAGTGCAATGGAAAAAGCAGAAGCAAAATATTTCATGGTTAGCAAATTAGATGATATTATGTGGCTTTTCAATATTCGTGGAGGAGATATTGCGTGTAATCCAGTGGCATTATCACATGCTTTTCTGACAGACGAAGAGATATTTTTATTTATTCAAAAGGAAGAAGTGACAGAAGAATTAAAAGAGGTTGCTGAAAAATACAACATACAATTAAAAGAATATGCGCAAGTAGTAGAGTTCCTATCTACATTTGAGTATCAAGGAAAAGTGCTTTATGATGGTAGACATTGTAGTTATGCACTCTATAAAACCTTAGAGGAAAAAGCGACTCTTGTAGAGGGTAAAAATCCAACTGAATTGTTAAAGGCTATGAAAAATCCAGTAGAGTTAGAGCAGATGAAAGCTGTTTATGTGAAAGATAGTGCAGTGGTATGTAAATTTATCTACTGGTTAAAAACAAATATTGGAAAAATAGAAATTACTGAAGTATCAGCGGCAGCTTATATTGATCAATTGAGAAAAGAGACGGAAGGATATTTAGACTTATCTTTTCCAACAATTTCGGGATATAAGGAAAATGCAGCAATGATGCATTATCAAGCAACGGAAGAACATCATAAAGTGCTAGAACCAGAAGGAATGTTGTTAGTAGATTCAGGTGGACAGTATTTAGGTGGTACAACAGATGTGACAAGAACTATTGCAGTAGGCCCAGTGAGCGATGAAGTGAAAGAGCATTTTACAGCAGTTGCTAGAGGTGTGCTACAGTTGTCGGCAGCCAACTTCCTATACGGATGTACAGGACGCAACCTTGATATTTTAGCTAGACAACCATTATGGGATATTAACATTGATTATAAATGTGGTACAGGTCATGGAATTGGATATATTTTAAATGTACATGAAGGTCCACAAAATGTAAGATGGAAATTTTTAGAAGGGATGACAGAAGCTGTCTTAGAAGACGGTATGGTACTATCTAATGAACCAGGTGTCTATATCGCAGGAAGTCACGGTATCCGTACAGAGAATATTATGGTGGTAACAAAAGGTGAAAAGAATGGCGATGGACAATTCTTACATTTTGATACGTTAACTTATGTACCGATTGATTTAGATTTAATTGATGTACAATATATGAGCTTACAGGATAAACAAAGGTTAAATGCATATCATCAGGCAGTATATGAGAATATTGCACCACTGATGGATGAAGATGAATTGGTATGGTTGAAGAATGCTACTAAGGTAGTATAGAGTGTTATAGATATAAAATGAAATTTTTATATCTATAACTAACCTGTTATGGAGATGTGAAGAATTCATAAAACAATATAAAGATAAAATGTATTTTCTTATGTAAAAAGATTGACTTTTTCATGGCTTTCTGCCATAATTACGGTGGTGGACGTGGTAGATTTAGACAAAATGTCACAAAAATACCACTTTTCATTCAGAAGAAACCGTTAATTGGCTATATTATTAATGGTGGATCATATATATTAAATTTAAGGAGGACGAAACATGTCAACAAAAGCGTATTACCCAATTAGCGAGATTGGCGCTGGCAAACCAGGTTTTTCTAAAACACGTTCAATCATCGAAGCTGCTTTCTACGGCAATAATGTTGTAAAAGTAAATACTTTAAAAGAAGCTTATGAATTAGCTAAAAACTCACCAGGTACAGTAGTAACAGATATGCCTATCTTAAGAGGAGAAGAATTTGGTCTTGAAAAAGATGCAAAAGTTCTTTTATTCAATGATGGTGCTGTAACAGGCCGTTACGCAGGTGCTCGTAGAATCAAAGGTGAACCAGGCGTTGATGCTGCAAAACTTGATAAAGTAACTATGGACGCTGTTTATGAATCACGTTGGAAAACAATGTATCATGCAGAAGTTTACATTGGTCTTGATCCAGAATTTATGGCAAAAGCTCACCTTCTTATTCCAGAAGGCGAAGAAAACATCATGTACAACTGGATGTTAAACTTCCAATATATGTCAGATGAGTACACAAAAATGTACAAAAAATCTGCACCAATCGGAAATGGAACAGAACCAGACATCTATATCTTCTCTGATCCACAATGGACACCACAAGCTCGTCCTGACGTTGATTTCAGCTGCTTAAGTGATCCATTAACTCTTTGCTACTTCGATACAGATGCTAACTGTGCTGCTATCTTAGGTATGAGATATTTTGGAGAACACAAAAAAGGTACATTAACAATGTCTTGGGCATTAGCTAACAGAAATGGTTATGCTTCTTGTCATGGTGGACAAAAAGAATATACATTAGCTGATGGATCTACATATGTTGCTTCTGTATTCGGTTTATCAGGTTCAGGTAAATCTACTCTTACACATGCACAACATGGTGGAAAATATGGTATTACTGTATTACATGATGATGCTTTCATTATCAATGCAGAAACATGTTCTTCTGTAGCATTAGAGCCTACATACTTTGATAAAACAGCAGATTATCCTACAGGATGTGCTGACAATGATTACTTATTATCAGCTCAAAACTGCTCTTGTACATTAGATGAAAATGGTAAAGTTCAATTAGTAACAGAAGATATCAGAAATGGTAACGGACGTGCTATCAAATCTAAATTATGGTCACCAAACCGTGTGGATAAAATTGCAGAACCAGTTAACGCAATTTTCTGGATTATGAAAGATCCTACAATTCCACCAGTAGTAAAATTAAAAGGATCTGCTTTAGCTTCAGTTATGGGTGCTACATTAGCAACTAAAACTTCTTCAGCAGAACGTGTTGCAGCTGGAACAGATATGAATGCTATCCGTATCGTACCTTATGCAAACCCATTCAGAACATATCCATTAGTAAATGATTATGTAAAATTCAAAGAATTAGTAGAAAATAAAAATGTTGATTGCTACATCGTTAATACTGGCGATTTCATGGGCAAAAAAGTTAAACCTGCTGATACTTTAGGAATTCTTGAAACAATCGTTGAAGGAAAAGCTGAATTCAAACAATGGGGACCTTTCTCAGATGTTGAAATTATGGATTGGACATTAACAGATAACTTTATTCCTGATTTCTCAGATGAAGCTTACAAAGCTGAATTAAAAGTTGCTATGCAAGTTCGTGTAGATGCTGTTAAAGGATTCGCAGAGAAAAAATCTGGATACGATGCACTTCCTGAAGAAGCATTAGCTGCAGTTCAAAAACTTGTTGATGAATTAGCATAATAATATTAATATAAGAAATGAAAGACTTTAGCGATTATTGCTAGAGTCTTTTTTTGTGGAAATCATGAATAGTTATTGACATATGTCATAGAAGTGATATGATGAAAAAAATGGAGGATATAGTTATTAGGGTTGTCCTCACAGATTATAGGAGGAAAGTTGAAAAATGAAAATAGCAATTCCAGTTGAAGAAAAAACTTTGAATACTGATGTATGTGTATCATTTGGAAGAACACCATATTTTTTGATCTATGATACAGAAACAAACGAAGAAACCTATATTGATAATTTGGCAGCAGAAGCGCAAGGTGGTGCTGGAATCAAAGCAGGACAAGTTGTGATTGATGCAGGTGCAAACGCAGTGATTATTCCAAGACTAGGTCAAAATGCTGCTGATGTTTTAGCGGCAGGTAATATTAAACTATATAAAAATGAATTTGGATCAGCAAAGCATAATATTGAATTATTACAAGAAGAAAAATTAACGCAGCTTACTAGCTTTCATGCCGGATTTCACGGACACGGAGGTTTCTAAATGAATATTGCAGTACTGAGCGGAAAAGGCGGTACGGGCAAAACTTTTGTTTCTGTTAATTTGGCGGAAAGCATTGGAAACTGTTGTTATATTGATTGTGATGTGGAAGAGCCAAATGGTCATTTGTTTTTAAAGCCTGAACATATCACGGTACGGCCAGTTACTGTCAAATTACCTCTTATTATTAAGGAACGGTGTAATGGGTGTCGTCAATGTGTGGAATTTTGTCATTTTAATGCACTAGCTATTGCAAATAATAAACCTATTGTTTTTCATGGTGTGTGTCATTCTTGTGGTGGTTGTAAATTGGTTTGTCCTAATCATGCAATGGAAGAAAAAGATTATCAAATAGGTGAAATACAAACTGGGAAGCATAAGAATATAACGGTAAAAACAGGTATTATGAATATGGGAGAGGAAAGCGGTGTGCCAATTATTCGCACTCTTTTAAAAGATGTAAACCATAAAATTAATATTATTGATTGTCCTCCGGGTAGTGCATGTACCGTTATGGAAAGTATCCATAGTGCAGATTTTTGCATTATTGTAGCAGAGCCAACTATCTTTGGAACACATAATTTTCAATTAGTTTATGAACTTGTAAAACTCTTAAATAAACCTTTTGGCGTTGTGATTAATAAGGCTTCTTCAGAAGATAATCCTATGGAGAAATTATGTGCACAATTAAATCTACCTATATTAGAGAGAATACCTTTTGATTACGAAATAGCAACAGAGAATGCTACTGGTAATATTGCCTATGGGGTAAATGAAAAAGTAAAAGATATTTTTGATCGATTACGATACAAAATCATGTAGAAAGTATTAGATGATGAGAAAGGGTTAGTGATTAAAGTGAAAAAACTTTTGATATTAAGTGGCAAGGGCGGTACAGGAAAAACCACTGTGGCAGCAGCCTTTATAGAACTTTTACAGGCAAAAGCATTTGCAGATTGTGACGTAGATGCACCAAACCTACATTTGATTCAAAGTCAAGGGGAACCCACAGAGAACAAGGAGTTTTTTGGTTCTAAAAAAGCAGTAATTGATAAATCAAAATGTACCTTTTGTGGAAGATGTGCATCTAATTGTCGATTTGATGCAATTAAACTTGTTAAATCAACTTATATGATAGACCAATACGCATGCGAAGGATGCGGGGTCTGTGAATATGTTTGTCCAACAAAAGCAATTAGCCTTGTAGATGATCAAGCTGGAAAATTGATGCTTTATCAAGAGGAAGCCGTATTTTCTACTGCTGAGTTAAAAATGGGAAGAGGAAATTCGGGAAAGCTGGTTATGGCAGTAAAAAAGCAATTAACGGATACTAGTGATGCAGAGATTGCCATTATTGATGGCTCTCCAGGAATAGGATGTCCAGTGATTGCATCTGTAAGTGGTGTTGATATGGTGCTTGTTGTAGCAGAACCTTCAAAATCAGGAATATCTGATATGGAGCGCATTTTAGCAACTGTAAGGCATTTCGGAGTGAAAGTGGCCGTTTGCACCAATAAGGCTGATTTATCTCCAGATAAAGCAAAAGAAATTGTGGCATTTTGTAGTGCAAATGAGATTCCCTATCTTGGAGAAATACCTTTTGATAGTGAGGTATCAATTGCGGTTAATAAAGGAATGAGTATTGTAAAAAGTGAGGGGGTTGCTAGCATCGCCATCAAAGAGATTTTTCTAAAAACAATGAATATGATGAATTATAATAAGATATTATATTAAAAGATTTTATTATGTAGAAATTGTTTGAATGATATTTTAAATAAATATATTAAGTGATGATAAAGGAGAGAATGATATGAAAATTGCAGTAGCTTGTAACGGTAGTGAAATTTGGGGACATTTTGGACATTGTGAAAATTTTATGTTTTTTGATACAGAAGGTGGAAAAATTGTGGATACAGAAGATGTGGCAAACCCTGGTCATCGTCCTGGATTTTTACCAAATTTCCTTGCGGACAGAGGAGCAGAAGTAATTATTGCTGGCGGTATGGGTGGTGGTGCCGTTGAAATTTTTAATGAGCGTGCCGTTGAAGTTGTAGTGGGTGCAACAGGGGATGCCAAAGCTGCAGTAGAAGCATATTTAAATGGAGAATTACAATCTACAGGTTCAGTATGTCATGAACATCAGCATCATGACGAATGTGGGAATTAAAAATATCAAGCTCTATCACATTTCAAGAATTAATAAATATCTA
>JAWXVD010000097.1:0-12617 GCA_044425705.1 Eubacteriales bacterium
TAAGTAATAATATATTTCAAAATGAAAATATATTTTATTGTCAAGTATATATAATAACACATAACAATATATAATAATGTATATAATAATGTATTTATTGATGTAATATATATATATAAAATAAACCGATCGTGCAGATGATGTCTTGATTCATACACCTTCTCCAACCAGATGACTTTACGTATATTCCCCGAAATGTTGCATCCCACATTTCTTTATATAATAACGGATCATCAAACCAATGAATATATAATATAGACGATTGATTCTTTAATGATGTCAACTAGTATTATATAAAGACTCAAACATACGCTAATTCTTTCTTATTTTACTTTTTCATTTTTTAAAGAGGTGAAATAAGGTTAAGAACCATCATATAATATATATGATGTAATACTTCCTTACATATAAATGCCTCTTTTATATATATATTACTAAATACATCACTTAATACTTATTATATATTATCCACATGCACTATATATATTTTAACAATTTTCCACACCACTAATATATTTTACATTTTTTCTTTATATTATTACTTTTACGCCCCTTTTTTTTGCTTACTAATTACTTAGTAATTAGCCCCTTTTTCCCCCTTTCTTAAATCTACTTAATAATTAAATATTTTTCGAAATAAGAAAGGGGGAAAAAGGGGCCAACCCCTATAAAAAACTAGAGATAAACCTCAGTAAATCGTTTCTAGTAAACACGAATGTAAACAATAATGAAACTCTTATACTTACAGTCCTCAGTTTTATTGTCGTCGTCTACGATACTATAATCAATAGTTAAATTATTGTTATTCTTTATATTAGACTAATAGTTTTTATTAATTTAATATGGAACTGTAGGTACATATTTCTAATTTTTAATTGTACTTAACAAGATCAATGAAAGAAGACATACCGATTCAGCCAAGATTCTGGCTTGAGAGGCTTTCAGCCATTATCTTAACATGTGTTAGATTCCCATCACTAGCTTTTCAACTAAACGGATAATCCAGTGGCATGATTTAACGGTTCCTCTCGTACTGAGTTAAATTACTGTCACGCTATGCCTATATCGCTACCGAAACGGTAGGGTAAAACTAACCTGTCTCACGACGGTCTAAACCCAGCTCACGTTCCCTATTAAATGGTGAACAATCATACCTTTTTTCAATTCTGCTTGAAATGGATAGGAAGAGCCGACATCGAAGGATCAAAAAGCAACGTCGCTATGATCGCTTGGCTGCCACAAGCCAGTTATCCCTGTGGTAACTTTTCTGACACCCCAAACCTTATTATTAAAGGAATAATTAATTCTTACTATTGCTAGTATATCATCTGAAATAATCCAAATAATTTATTTATCAAATTAATTATTATATCTTAGGGATCGTTAGGCCATCATTTCAGAGTTATTAATTGTACTGGAATTAATAATCAAATGAACGTATACCCTTATGTTCGACATGAGGTTTCTGTCCTCATTGAGTTCATCTTTGGACACCTGCGTTATCTTGTAACAGATGTGCCGCCCCAGCCAAACTCCCCATCTATCTTTTTCTTTTACCTGTTTCTTACATAAATGTAATTAATGTTTCTTTAATAAAATTTCTTTTATTAACATATCATAAAATGAGTGAAATAGTATTGTTAGTAGTGGTATTTCACGTTTGATAAATCTCCCACTTAGCCTACACCAAACAATCGATTTCACTAGATAGACTAGAGTCAAGCTCAACAGGGTCTTCTTTCCCCGCCGTTTCTTTCAAGCCCGTTCCCTTGACTGTGGTTTCACTAGATACCAGATAGGGACAGTGGGAATCACGGTGATCCATTCATGCGCGTCACTAATTAGATGACGAGGCATTTGGCTACCTTAAGAGAGTCATAGTTACTCCCGCCGTTAACCCGCGCTTAAGTAAATTTCATTACCTTGACATTCAGAGCACTGGGCAGAAATCACATTCTGTAATGAACCTTTTCGATTTCTCAGAATGCTATGTTTTTATTAAACAGTCGGATTCCCCTCATCTTTAAAGTTCTAATTCGATTGTACTCCTCTTGCGAGGAAATCATTAGAGCTACTCTTTCTCGCTAACTTACAGAGCTATGTTGCCGACTTCCCTTACCTGCTTTCTTCTATTTGACTAAAGATTTTGCTTCTTGGAGACCTGTTGCGGTTATGAGTACGATCAATGCATCTTCTTCAAGATTCCCTTCAATTTTTACGATCAGTATGAATTCTCCTCAATTCGTACATATGTCGAATTTCTTACAATGCAAATAGAAACTGGTTCTCTGATTGATTCATTTCCCCACTCTCTACACTTGTTAAGAAGAAAAGAGATCTCTTCCGTGTAATTCACACTCACTTTTGAAGTTCATGAAATGTCACCATTTTATTCACTTATCACTATTACTAGCAATTAGTATAAAATACATTGATAAAGAACTATTAATCTTTTCCCCTTTCAATCCTTTTATACATTAATTTGTTTTATTACTTTCTGTAGGATTTCCATCTCTTATTTAGGATCGATTCACTCTTATCCAAGTAATGTTGTTAAGAAACCTTTCTCCTCTTCAGTCCTAAGATGTTTTTTTCTACTTCTTAGTATTTGCTACTACCACCAAGATCTGCACTAAAGGCCGTTCCACTCATGATTACTCACAAGCTTCTCCACTACTGTGACCTTTACGCCATGTCGTTTCCTTACTCGTTCAAATCTCTTCATTTGAACGGTCGAGTATCACCCGGAAATTATAATGCCTTCCATTTTCAGGACTCATTCATTCGATAGGTAAGTTGTTACACACTTCTTGGCGGTTCCCGACTTCCATGGTCACCGTCCTATTGTCAATATGAATGAATACCTTTTATGGTACTCCTCATGTTTCCGTTTGGCCCTTTATCTCGACGTTTGGTTCATCCCACATCGCCAGTCCTGCTTACCAGACTTGGCCGATTCAAAGTGTACTTATATTAATACAAGTTCTGCTGTTAGCAGATTGCTTGTACTCATTTGTTCATTCATAGTTTGATAAGATGTTGACAGACAAAATTCCACCATTACACCTAATCATTATCTTTACCAATCAATACTACTACCACTTTGACCTTCCTAAGGGAATATTCAGGTGGAACCAGCTACTAGATGGTTCGATTAGTCTTTCGCCCCTATACTCAAATATGGCAAGTAATTTGCACGTTAACACTGCGTGAAACTTCCACCAAAATTTCTTTCGGCTTCATTTCGTTCAAGTATAGTTCACCATCTTTCGGGTCCTAACATGTTTACTTCTACTTCTAAAAAGTATCCATTGCCACAAATCGCTTTGCTTCATGGTTTTTCACTTTCCTTCAATGTAAAGAATTCCTTTCTTTCCCATTCGCATCCATATTAGACTCCTTGGTCCGTGTTTCAAGACGGGAAGATAGTACATTGCTTCAGAAGCAATACATTACATCTCTAGCTCTTCGCCTCAATGTAATATACTTTCACATTCTTATCCTTCATCAAATTCTTCTTGAACGTTAAAAATAACAGATTGCTCTGCCTATCAACGTTCTAATTCTTGTGTTAACAATGTGTCTTCTGCTCATAAAGTCTCTTGCTTAGATTTCTCTTCCTTAGTATATACTACTTTATCCTTCTTGAATAAAATACTATATAGTCGGTCAAGTCTTCCTCACTTTCCTCTTTTTTCTCATATACTATCCGTTACAATATAACTGTTTCAAGCTCTTTTAACTCTTTTTTCAAAGTTCTTTTCGGTTTTCCATCACTGTACTTCTTTGCTATCAGTTTTCCCGTAATATTTAGACTTTGATGAATACTATCACCTGTTCAATTTATACTTCCAAATAAATTTACTCTGTTCTTGATTCTATTTCTCAACAAACTATAGTAAATGACAAGATTTTCACTTTCTATGATTCCATATTCATTTGGAATTCTTTACTATACTTCATTTTCAAATACAATCATTCCTTGGTTACATTTCCAATCCTTTATTCATGCTCTTATCCATTGCTGAACTCCTTCATAAACCTTACAAGAATTGGATTCTACCAACTTGGTCTTTTTCTTTTTCATTCGCCATTACTCAAGAAATCATTGTTATTTTCTATTCCTTCTCTTATTGATATGCTTAAGTTAAGAGAGTCTTCTTAAAAATATCAAATCATATTTAATTCATTTTTATTTTCAAAACATACATACTTATATACTTTTACCTACATAACTATAACATTTCAAAAATATATATATAATAAAAACATCAAATATTATATTTGATTAGTATTATTTATTTTTTAAATATTTTATAATGATATTGATACTTTTATATAATTATATAAAATATAATTATACTTTCATGCATTCAAAATTTATTGTCTTCACATTGTATAGTTCCAACAACATATCGCAATTCATTGCGTTCTTCTTCGTCCGGGAAACTCAACTATCCACAGTTATATCTTGTTTTTATCTTTCAAATTATATATTTTTCTAAATCAATCAATTTTTACCATATAACTACATAATTTACATACAATTATAAATAATTTCTAATATTTTACAATAAATAAATATATATATATAATATATATTTATTTTATTTAATAATGATCCTTCCGCAGGTTCACCTACGGAAACCTTGTTACGACTTCTCCTTCCTCTAAATAAGGAGATTCACATCCATTTTCCTATATAAAATACAAGATCCTAGAAATTCACCTCTTTATTCAATCGGTAGGAGCGACGGGCGGTGTGTACAAAGGGCAGGGACGTATTCAACTTGTGTTGATGACGCAATTTTACAAGGAATTCCTCGTTCATAACAAATAGTTCCAATCATTAATCCCTGTCACGTATGATCTTTTGAGTTTTCCTAATTCTTTCGAATTTGGTTGTGCTAATAATAATCTCTACTGACTTACCAAAGGTAAATAAATAAAGGTATTACTATGCATATACTACTCTTTAGTATCCCCATTGTAGCGCGCGTGCAGCCCAAGATGTCTAAGGGCATCACAGACCTGTTATTGCTTACTGCTTCCTGTTTCTTCTGTTATTTTTGATTGTCGCTAACAAGTTAGCTGTACATTCAAAAATAACCATTTGAAATGTGTCCCTTTAAGTAGTCATTCCCTTTAGGCAATGTATGTTTCCATATCACTGGCGTATAGCCAGCAAACTAATTAATAGGTGTAAGTCTCGTTCGTTACCGGAATTAACCTGACAAATCAGTCCACGAACTAAGAACGGCCATGCACCACTCTCCTAATAATCATGAAAGAACTCTTAATCTGTCATTCCCACATCAGTTCGGTCTTGGTAAGTTTCCCCGTGTTGAGTCAAATTAAGCCGCAGGCTCCACTCCTGGTGTGCCCTTCCGTCAATTCCTTTAAGTTTCAGCCTTGTGACCATACTTCCCCTGAAGTCCATTCACTCCTGATTTCTCATCAAGTTCTGAACAAGAGATTTTGAATCCTTTCTTGTGTCGATCAGTGATCAATACAAAAAATAAATTCCTGTTTTTATCCAATCCTTGGTTGACATCGTTTATAGTTAGGACTACGACGGTATCTGATCGTCTTCGATCCCCTAACTTTCGTTCTTGATTAATGAACATAATTGAGTGAAATGCTTTCGCTCTCGTTTATCTTAATACGATCATGGATTTTCACCTCTCCCGTATTTTTCTAAATCACCCCAATTATTCCTCTTAATCCTTTTCTCGAAATCCAAATGGATCTCCTTCTTATTGTCCCATGCTTCATTATTCATTAACAAAATGTTTTGCTTTAAACACTCTATTTTTTTCAAAGTAATCCCACCACTAAGGTGTACCTTCCTTGATTCTTTTTCTCGTATTAAAAATAACAATCCGAAAATCCTTATCTAAAATACTAAGCTTCTATCGTTCCTTCAACTACGAGCGTTTTAATCACAACAACTTTAATATACACTATTGGAGCTGGAATTACCGCGGCTGCTGGCACCAGACTTTCCCTCCAATCGCTTTCGTACAATTCTTTACATTGTACTCATTCCTTCAATAACCCACGTTGTGAGTCATAGAGTTATTTGTCGTCACTACCTCTTTCTGTTAAAATTGGGTAATTTTCGCGCCTGCTGCCTTCCTTGGAAGTGGTAGCCATCTCTACTGCTGCCTCTCCGGTGTCAAACCCTTATTTCCCGTTATCCGTTATAACCTTGGTAGGCCTCTATCCTACCAACAAGTTGATAGATCAGATATTCAAATCGATTACTTGTTAAAAGCTTGGCTTTCTACAATTGTCGCGTTGTCTTCTTTCTTGACTAAAACAACGTTTCTACACCAATGTGTGCCTTTACATATCGCTACGCAAAGGATCGTCTCATGTATTATCTTTATCATTCACAAAGCTATCCATGTAAACTACTAATCGATTAGATTATAACTGTTGTAATGAGCCGTCCGCAGTTTCATCCTTCTTGGACTTTATACTTACACATGCATGGCTTAATCTTTAACATCAGCATATAATACTGGCAGGATCAACCAGATATTTCTTATCCCTTTATTCTCAAACTTTCCACATACAAAATATGCATCTCACTACTATCCCGTGAAACCCAAACTTTCTTCCAGTAGAAAGCGTTCTATTTCATACATTTCTTGTTTTTAAATACAATAATAACTTATATCTTTCGTTTTTCCTTACTATCTATTTCGTATTCAACTATAATATCCTTTTTAATCAAGTGATAAACTTAATTCTTACTAAATATTCCTTTTGACTACTCATAGATTTCACAAATCCCTTCCTTTTTTTATGTTTTCTTTGGAATGTCATAATAGATGTAAATATTCAAAAGCCTTCATTTCCCCAATAACAATCTTATCTCCCTTATCTTTCAAAGTAATGTTATCCTTTGTAAGATATCAATATAATTATTATCTCCACTATACTTTTCTATTTTTTTCTTTTATTCACTCCTGTAACTTTATCCGTTACATTAAGTGTTTCTTTACCCTCGCTTCTTTACTATTTACCCTACTTTTCTTCTTTCTTTAGGTCTTTCTTCTTCCCCCTTATTTCTTTCTTTTTGCTTTCTAACCCTTCTTTTTTTTCCCTTTTTCGCTCTCTCTTTTTTCCTTTTCTCCACTTTTTCCTCTTAATTCCACTCATTCGTTTTTTTTTTGCCGAAATTCCTATACTCTGTGCTCTTTTTTCCGTCTGTTTCTCTCTTTTTTCCCTTTTCCTGACTCCCTTTTTTTCCCCTCCCATCTCTTCTTCACTCTCTCCCTTTTTCTCTTTACCCTCTTTCTATTCATTTTTATCATCCTTACTCTTCCTTAGTGACTTCTTTTTTCTCATTTCTTACTCCATACTACTTCTTATGTTTCTTCCCTTTTTTATTACTTTTTCTTCTTTTTTTCCCATTTTTCTTATCCTTGACTAGTACTCCATTCCTTCCCCCTCCCCTCACTTCTCCCTTCCTTCTTTCTCTTATCATCCCTCATTCACTTTTGTTTCAACGATTGCTTTCTTTCCTTTCTCTTCCTTTCTTCTTTTTCTTATCTCCCTCCTTTTCTTATGTCTGACCTTTCCCGTCCTTCTTTCTTCTTCTTATTTCTTATTTCTTACTTCCTTCAATCTATACTTTTCTTCTCTTCCCTTTCTACCACTTTTCTGTCTCTCCAACTGTCCCTCTCTCTGACTCTTCCTTTTCGACGACTTTTTTCTTCCCTATTTTACCCCTCCTTACTCCCCTATTTTCAACTTTTGCCTATCTTTCTAAATATCTTACGTATTCCCTCCACCTTCACCTAAAATATTAAGTAACATACTCGCAAAAACTTAGACCATTTTTCAACTTTAATCTTAGGCATTTTGCCCCCACGTTAGGGCGAATCGTTGAAGATTTTTTTGGAATTGATTCCGGCGAAACCCCACCCTAGTCTAAAGATAGGCGCAGGGGTTCCTACTTTCCGCCTTTTTCGCCCATATTTAGCTCCTTTCCACTGTAACTATTTTCAACCCCTTCAACAAAACATTCACTTTTGCATCTTTTCTTGAACTTTCTTGAACTTTTGTTGATTTACCATTGAACTCATTTGAACTTCGACCCTACTTACCTATTTTTTATATCACATCACACTCACTTTCCCTAACATCTCTTTTTCCCCCCTTTTCTCCATCTCTCTCTTTTTTTTACACTACAAAAATGTCTTTATCATTTTTTCATTTTTTTCTCTTTCTCTTTATAATAATTCTTTTCATTTTTTTAGTTCTTTTTACTATTTTTTACTATACTTTCCTTTTTCCCCTCTTCTCTATCTTCTTCCCTCCTCACTTTCCTTCCCTTCTTTATTCGTACTTTTCTTTCCACTTTTCAATTCCATACCCTTTCTTATACCCTTTACTTATCTTACCTATTTCTTCCCTCTCTTTATATTCTTTTTCCTTAACTTTTATTTCCCTAAATTTCTTTGCCTTTTTCCTATTTTTTTCTTTATCACTTTCTTTTTATTATTTCTTTTCTTCTCTATAGTTCTTTTTACTATTATTTTACTATACTTTTTATTAGTTCCCTCTTCTCTATCTTCTTCCCTCCTCACTTTCAATACCTTCTTTATTCGTACTTTTCTTTGTACTTTTTAATTCCATACCCTTTCTTATACCCTTTTATATCTTACTATTTTTTTCCCTCTCTTTATATTCTTTTTCCTTAACTTTTATTTCCCTAAATTTCTTTGCCTTTTTCGTATTTTCTTCTTTATCACTTTTTTATTATTTATTTTCTTTTCTATAGTTCTTTTTACTATTTTTTACCATTCTTTTTATTAGTTCCCTCTTCTCTATCTTCTTCCCTCCTTACTCTCCTCTCTCACTTCTTTCTCACTTTTCTTTGTACTTTTTAATTCCATACCCTTTCTTATACCCTTTACTTATCTTACCTATTTCTTCCCTCTCTTTCCTTACTCTCTCCTTATTATTTTTTTAAATAATCTCCCTTATACTTTTAATATATTCTACTATACTTATAGTTTACAATCTCTTTTCGTTTTTATAATATTTATTACTATTCTTTAATATTTTTATAGTATATAATCTCGCTATTCTTTATAGTATTTTTTATTATATTCTTTAGTTTCTTCTTTATTTATAGATTTTAAAGTACTTTAATTTCTATTTATATTTTGTATCATTTTCTGTTTTATATCTTCTTACCTCTTCATCCATCAACCTCTTCATAAATACACTTTATTATACTCCTCTTCACTTCACTTCTTTCCTTATATTTTTCATTCATCCTTCTCTTCGTATATTCTTCTTTTCCATTCCTTCTTTTCTTCTTTTCTACCTTCTCTTATATTTTCTTCTTCTTTTCTTTTTCTCCTTTCTTACTCTTATTATTCTTTCTTTTTTTCTCTTCTCTTCTTTTTCTTTTTTCTCTATGCCTTTCTCTATTCCTTTTTTCCTATTTTCTCTTTCCGTTTTCTCCAATATCTCCGGGATTTACCATTTGTTGCTATTTTTAGTTCTTACCCGTTTTCCTTTATATCTCATCTTCTCATCTTACATCCTTCTTACTCTTAATATACACTTCTATGTACCTCCTCATTTCTATCACTTTCATACATTTATCATTCATTCTCTTACACTACTATATTATTAATTCATTATTTTCTTTATTTTCATTATTTTTACTCATCTCTCTTTTACTTATTATCATTCCTACCTCTACTTATCATACCATTAATTATTATTATCTCGTGTCTTAAAAATATCTATTATTTATCCTTATATCATATTGTTATGTATTTACATGACCATTTTTTTATCCTTTTTTTACTCCTTATTTTCATCTTTTTTCTTTTTTTTCACCAATCACACAGTATCTTTTTTTTCAACCTTAAATTATAATGTATTATAATTTTTTACTATACTACATACAAATACATAATTCTATTTTTAGAATGTATTCATTTTTGTTAATATCTCATCTTATCAATACACATCTCCTATAATCATAGTATACACTTCTATGTACCTATTCATTTAAATAACTTTCATAACATTAATAATCATTTTAATACATTACTATACAAGAATAACAATATTTTATAATTTTTATTTCTTTCTCTTTTACTCATTATCAATATTACCTCTAGTTATTATAGTATTAATTATTATTATCTCATGTCTTAAAATTATCTATTATTTATCCTTATATAATATTGTTATGTACTTACATGACCATTTTTTTATCCTTTTTTTACACATAATTTTCACAACTTTTTGATTTTTTCACCAATCACACATTATCTTTTTTTTTCAACCTTATACTATAATTTACTATAAATTTTTTACTATACCTTTCAAATACATAATTCTATTTTTAGAATATACTCATTTTCCTTTATATCTCATCTTATGAATACACAACTATCATTATCATAGTATACACTTCTATGCACCTACTCATTTCTATCACTTTCATAACTTTATTAATCATTATCATACACTAATAAACAACAACATGATTATTATATATTTTTTATTTATTTCTTTTATACTCATTATCAATATTACCTCTACTTATCATACCATTAATTATTATTATCTCATGTCTTAAATGTATCTATTATTTATCCTTATATCATATTGTTATGTGCTTACATGACCAATTTTTTATCAATTTTTTACACGTTATTTTCATCCTTTTTTCCTATTTTCATTTTCCGTTTTCTCCAATATCTCCGAGATTTACCATTTGTTGCTATTTTTAGACGATACTCATTTTCCTTTATATCTCATCTTATCAATATACAAGTGTCATTATCATAGTATACACTTCTATGTACCTACTCATTTCAATCACTTTCGTAACTTTATTAATCATTATCATACACTACTACAATAGAATAACAATATTTTATAATTTTTATTTATCTCTCTTTTACTCATTATCATTATCAACTATAATTATCATTGCATTAATTATTATTATCTCATGTCTTAAAATTATCTGTTATTTAATCTTGTATCATACTGTTTTATAATTTCATGATCAATTTTTTATCCTTTTTTTACACATAATTTTCATCCTTTTTCTTTTTTTTCACCAATCACACATTATCTTTTTTTTGGAACATTAAACTATAATATATTATAAATTTTTACTATACCATTCAAACTTACATTTCTATTTTTAGAATATATCCAAATATCAGTATATCTCATCTTCTCATCTTACATCCTTCTTACTCTTAGTATACATATATATGTACCTACTCATTTCTATCACTTTCATAACTTTATTAATCATTCTTATACACTACTAAACTAGAACATGATTATTATATAAATTTCATTTATTTCTCTTTTACTTATTATCAATATTACCTCTAGTTATCATGGCATTAATTATTACTCTCTCATGTCTTTATATTACATATTATTTAATCCTGTATCATACTATTTTATTTTTTCATGACCAATTTTTAAGCCTTTTTTTACACATAATTTTCATCCTTTTTCTTTTTTTTCACTTATCACACATTATCTTTTTTTTGGGACAATAAACTATAATATATTATAAAATTTTACTATACCATTCAAAAACACAATTCTATTTTTAGAATATATACAAATATCATTATATCTCATCTTATCAATATACAAGTGTCACAATCATAGTATACACATATATGTACCTACTCATTTGCATAACATTCATAACATTATTAATCATTATTATACACTATTAAACTAGAACATGATTATTATATAATTATTACTTATTTCTCTTTTATATATTATTACTCCTATCTCTAGTTATCATGGCATTATTAGTCACTAACTCATGTCTTTAAAGTATCTATTATTTATCCTTATATCATAGTAAATTATATTTTCATGACCAATTTTTAAGCCTTTTTTTACACGTTATTTGCTATTTTTTTATAAAAATTTCACTACTTTTTCTTTTTTTTCACTTATCACACATTATCATTATTTTCAACAGTTATTTTATAAAAATTTTATAAAATTTTACTATACAATATCAATGCTATTAACTCACACAAGTATTTTGTTAATTATTTAGACATTTTACAAAAATTATCTCGAATCCTTATCAACCAAATGCAATGCTATAACAATCAATTAGTATCAGATACTCATTTCAAACACTTCCTAATAATCAATATGACATTAAACACAGTAATGACTTATCATCAAATAAAAAAATGAAAAAAATTATCCCCCCTTTATACATTATGATATATATACAATAAAATAAAATTATTTTATTTTACACTATAAAAATGTCTTTATTAAATTTATCAAAATTTTCAATATAATCAAAAATTTTCAATATGATTAAAAAATTTTCAATATGATTAAAAATTTTATCAAAATTTTCAACATAATTTATAAAAAAAATAAAAAAATTTATCCCCTCCCATTGTATATATATCTTTAAGTAATAATATATTTCAAAATGAAAATATATTTTATTGTCAAGTATATATAATAACACATAACAATATATAATAATGTATATAATAATGTATTTATTGATGTAATATATATATATAATAAACCGATCGTGCAGATGATGTCTT
>JAWXVD010000098.1:0-12592 GCA_044425705.1 Eubacteriales bacterium
GTACTTCGGTACTATTTTCTGGTGCATCTACTGGAATGCCTAAATCTTTGAAATCTTCGGTACTTTCCAAAGCTATTTTGGGACTGATTGTTCCATCATCTGAAACGATATCTTGATTTGCTTTGCTCCATATACCTCGTTCATCTTTAACGAGGACTAAATTGTAATTATCATCGCCACTAAAAAAATATATTTTTTCGCAGTTTGATGGTACATCAATTTCGAATTCATTTTTTGCACCTAAGCTACTATTAAGACCTCCGAAACAAGGGTAGAATGTGATAACTTTGCTTTTGTCCTCCGTTTTTACACTTATATCACGAACACAACCCATAGAGCTTGAAACTCCCACGTTTAAAGTGATAGAGTCTTTATTTGTCAAATGTCATACATTGGTAATTGCCTTAATTTAACATATAATTCAAACTTCTTTTACATCATGCAAATTAATCACTTCGCTTTCCATCTTTGAAGTAACTTTATTAGTTTCCAATATACGACGCTTATAACTATGTGATACAATCCTTGATGCTGTTTGTATGCTTTGCTGGGTATCAGCATTGCAATAATCATCATGAATTCTCACTTGTACATTTTGTTTCCCATTTTCAAATATAACCATATAACCTCCTATTTTTGTTTTTGATTATTATATTATGGATAATTTTTTCTGTTTTTATTCGTAAACACACCTTAACAAACCAATTCATATTAGATAATTACCTTATACCGGCTCACTTCCTATGCCTTTTCAGCCACGTTGTCAGGACACGCTATGCGATATTTCATTTGCAGGTATGCTCCTATCATGGCATACTGTCTGCAACTCCTAATATAACTTCCGGTAAAGGGGTATGTAATTTTCAAGGTTCAATAAATAATTGCTCTTGATTTTGCCTACAAATACTAAACAGGGAACTTTGATGTCATTTTCCTCAAAAAAAGAAAAATTTTTTATCTAAAATTTTTTAAACTTATAAAAAAAGAAATTTTATCAATATTTTCATTTACTTTTGTACTACTTTCATATATAATAGTAGTATGAAAGTAAGGTGATGTTATATGAAAAAAGATTTATTAGATTTAATTATCAAAGAGAATAATGGTACGATTACAACTGCTGAAGCAATCCGTACAGGTGTATCGAAACCGTTTTTTTTGAATTTTGTTAAGGAAAGAAATCTTTTGCGTGTCGGTCATGGTATTTATTTATCCGAAGACTTTTGGGAAGACCCCTATTATATTTTAAGTATTCGATATAAAAATATGGTTTTCTCCCATGAAACAGCATTATATTTTCTTGGACTTTCCGACCGTGAACCCACTAGGCTTGCAGTGACAGTAAAAGACAAATACAGCAATGCAAATCTTACCGGACAAGGTGTAAAATTGTATCGTATCAAAAAAGAGCTTTTTGAAATCGGCAAAATTTCTGTACAATCCCCTATGGGAAATCCGATCCCGATTTATGATGCAGAGCGTAGCCTGTGTGACATTATGCGTAGCCGAAGTCAAGTAGAAACACAAGACTTACATACTGCCATGAAAGAGTATGTTAGAGGACCGGACAAAAACATTCCCAAACTAATGTCTTATGCACAAAAATTTAAAGTTGAAAAACATTTGCAAAATTATTTGGAGGTACTGTTATCATGATAAAAACCGCGCGGCAGCTAAAAGATTTAGTCCGAAATAAAACTATGGGCGACAGCCTAAAATCCCAAGTCATTCTAAGGAACTATATTATGGAACGATTTTTGGAACGATTGTCAAATTCTGAATTTAGAAACCATTTCGTACTGAAAGGCGGTATGCTCATTAGTGCTATTGTTGGAATTGACAACAGAAGTACAATGGATATTGATGCAACTATCAAAAACTTGCCTTTGAATATTGATTCCGCTAAAGATATTGTGGAAAAGATTATATCCGTACCACTTGAAGATAATGTTAGTTTTTCTATCAAAAGTATGCATGAAATTATGGAAGAATCAGAGTATGGCGGTATAAGAATGAATTTGGAATCTAAATTTGATACTATGCTAATACCTATAAAGATTGATATTTCCACAGGTGATGTAATTACACCGAGGGAAATCGAATATCACTTCCGTCTTATGTTTGAGAACAGGGATATTTCCATACTTGCCTATAATATGGAAACAGTTCTTGCGGAGAAACTGGAAAGCATATTATCAAAGTCGATTACCAATACAAGAATGCGTGATTTTTATGATATTTATATTTTAACCACGTATCACAGTCACTTGTATGATGAACAAGCATTATCCGATGCATTTGGAGCAACATGCAAAAAAAGAAACTCCACAAGTGCAATGGAGCAACGAAACGACACCGTGGCTACAATTAAAAACAGTAAGATTATGATTGATTTATGGAATAAGTATCAAAAGAAATATTCTTATGCAGAAGATATAACATGGGATATGGCAATCCATACAATTGAAAATACTGTAGCATTGCTAAAAAGGTAAATTTTATATGGATTATTAACATTTGTTGTGTTATAATGATGCTATCTTTCCTCAGCAGAATTAATATCAGTAATTGATATCTAAAAAAGAGAAATCTTGTGTTTCTCGTAATATCTAAAAAAAGAAACCATCCATTGAGGGTGGTTTCTTTTTTGACCTGTACATATATGTAGACTTTAGCTACTAATAGCCTATTTGTAAATCACATCATCCCTATTTAGTCTTTTAACTATTGCTTTGCTTCCACAATATGTTACTCCACAAAGTATTATAGCTACCCCACAAGATAAGTATATTGAAGTCATGAGCATAAAAGCTACTACATTACTTAATAGAGTTACTAAGAGTATGCTCGTAACAATAGTAGCATTAGTTGAAGAAAACCTAATTCCAAGAAAACTTGATATTATAATTAAGCACACTGCTATTATTGCAATTATTAAAGGAATTACAATTATATATATAATATTTTCTAAACCAAACGATTGTTTCAGCACAATAGGAAACAAAAGCTCACTACATAAAAAAAGCATATTACCACTTATTGCAGAAACAAAAATATATTTCACATACGTTTTCAAAAAAGCAATAACTTTGGTGTGGTATAATGAAAGTCTGCCGTTTGGATATAAATAAATTCGCTCTTTTCCGCTCCCCACAAAATCTTTAACTATAAAGCGATTAATGCAAAAAGAACCATAAATTAGTAAAGTTGATATCGTTATTGTTGATGATAAGGCAATTATAGTATTATAATCTGCAAGTATGTTATCATTTGAAGTTTCAAACCGCCCAACAATGGCAAAGAAAAATAGAAAGCATACTTGAATTAATAGTGTTAATACAAAAACTATTTTCTTGTTTCCATTGAGCTTTTGTTGCTCATATATAGTTGCATTAATCATGGTATTTATTTCCCTCCATTAACTCTTTATAATATCCTCGCAAGCCATCTTTATAATTTAATTCAACATCTTTCAAATTCATCTTACTCGTTGTTTTTCCGTTTTTTATTA
This sequence comes from Eubacteriales bacterium, assembly GCA_044425705.1. Taxonomy (GTDB): domain Bacteria; phylum Bacillota; class Clostridia; order Lachnospirales; family Lachnospiraceae; genus JAWXVD01. The sequence continues at coordinate 3,512 of JAWXVD010000098.1, forward strand.
ATACAACCGAATCTGCAAACTGTTCTAATTCACTTAATGAATGACTTGATATAAGCACAGTACCCCCAATATCGGTAAACTCTTGTAAAATTTCTTTTATTAACATAATTCCATCAGGATCAAGTCCGTTAAAAGGTTCATCTAACAATAAAATTTGCGGCTTATGAGATAAAGCCAAGGCAATCAACAATCGTTGTTTCATTCCTACTGACATTCCGCCTATTTTTTGTTTTAAACTGACGTTTAAATTCACTTTGTTTAAAAATAGATTGATTGAATCCGGTTTTTCAATTTTTAAATACTGATAATGTTCAACAAACAATTCTTCAACATTCATACTCGAAATACTGTTTGGATATTGCATCACAACACCTATCTGCGAAAGAACTCTCTCTTTATTATCTACGAAACTCGTATCATCATAAAGTATGATTCCTTCATCCGGAAACATTAATCCTGTAATGCATTTTAGCAAAGAAGTTTTTCCCGCACCATTAGCCCCAATAATTGCACATAACTCTCCTTTGTCTATGGTTAAACACGCAGAACATAAAACTTGATGATCTCCAATTGTTTTTGACAGCCCTTTTACTTCTATAACAGACATATATTATCAATCCTTTCTTGATATTATTTTTAAAGATACTACAAAGGAAAATATTCCCCAAAATATCACTATCATTAAGTTACTATATTCCATTTGCTGAAGGTCAAATATCGTTGAGCGAATTAAATTACTTATTGGAACAAACGGAAAAGCATTATATATTGGGGTTATCCATTCAGGCAGACGGCTTGCGGGGTATAAAATAGGCGAAAACAGCAATGTTACTATCATTATTACTTGTGTAATTAACGAAGTCATATTTGGCTCAAATAAGTATGCAATACAGAATCCTATTAATATAAGGCAAATTAAAATTATAGCTAATATAAAAACATCGTACAAGGTAATATTCAAATCAATATCAAAGCGTATTATACCTGCAACTAAACTCATAATTATTCCGGGAAGCGAAGCCATCCCCCAAATAAGAACATCTGCTAAAACTATAAGATGTCGGGGTACAGGTAATGTTCTTTGATATTGCAATATCCCATTTTGTTTAGATTCACATACAATTTGAGGTGCTAATACACATCCAACAGCAATCAACCCGAGTGTTAGTGCGCCTGATGAAAAATAAATGGCAGACTCATTATCAATAACAGGTGTCATTAATGCAAACCCATAAACAATTGCTACTGCCAATAACATCTGTACGATTGTAAACACAGGCAAATAAAATTTATGTCTTAAAAGACTCCAACGTAATACTCCATAAAATTGCAGCATTAAGTTAGATTTTTGTATATTCATTCTATTACCCATTAATTATCCCTCCATAACTAGCCTTTAAAGAATTTGATTCCAATTTATAGCTTTTTATTTTACCTTCTATAATATTTTTCTCCACCCATTCAACTGCTACTAATGTCTGCTCTTTATCTAATAATATTGTTGCATGCTTATTATCATTAGAAAAATGAATTTTAATATTTTCTGCCCAAGTGGATATTTCAGTATTATTATGCAATGCTATTGTTAATACATTATTCAAAGAATCATCTCTTTGCATATTTAGTGTAGCTTCCTTAATAACCTTTCCTTTTTCTAACATAACGTATCTGTCAGCATATTCCTCAACTTCAAGCAGATTATGTGTAACAACTATAATTACATGCCCGTTATTTGCTAATTTCCTCATATAATTCCAAATTAGCTTTCTTCTAACAGGATCTACATCATTGGTGGGTTCATCTAACAAAATTATAGGTGACGGAAAAGTTACCGCCATTGCAAATGAGGTTAGCCTTTGTAATCCTCCGGATAGTTTATCCCCCGAAAACTTCTCCCATTTTTCAATTTGCAAATCTCGTATTATATTATCAGTATAACTTTTCATGTCCTTTTTTGACATTCCGCGAATAAGTAAAATAGATTCAATAGATTGCCTTAATGTCACTCCCGCCAGAGGTGCAAGAAACTGTGGCATTGTAGATACAAGTTGCCGTGCCAAAGCACAATTGTTCCCTAATGTATTGCCATTATAAAATATATCTCCGCTATCTGATTTTACATTCCCGCAAATTTGATTGAGTAAAGTTGTTTTACCGGCTCCATTATGACCGATTAAAGCTGTTATTTGACTAGGTGCAAAGTAAGTGGATATACTGTCATTTGCAAGAACACTACCTTTTTTATATGACTTACTTACGTTATCTATAATTAATGCATCTTCTTTATGAAAACTGAGCATAAACTAAAACCTCCTTAATTATTGAACACAAAAATGGCAAAATCCAAAAAAATAATATACAAAATTCAACAATGTAACCAATTGTCCTCAAATATCTCCATATTTTTATTTCTTGTGCAGTCAAATTCGTGCGTTCCCTTTTATAATCTTCTTCTATAAAAGGGTTATCTAAAATCATCATTGCTATAATTTTCCCATCACAATTTTTGTGAAATCGAAATTGCCACATTATTCGTAGCCCCAAAATCGATATTGCAATTGTAATCATCCAATGTTCAACAAAACAGTACGCTATCATCAAAATAGCAAGTTCGAACACGTCAGCAATAACACCCGCAGAAATAGCCGCTATCCTGTTTTTGAAAGACCAAACCCATATATGTGTCATAGACACAGTAGCCGAAGCTTTTTTTAATGACAGTTTTATACTTGATATCCCTTTATTAAGATTATTAGCAAAAACCATATGCATAAACTCATGAATAGTTGCTGTAAATATTGCAAAAATAACTATATATAATATATTTTCCCATAAATCTATACTATCATTTTTCAAGCCATACTTTAATGGAAAATCTTGTGTAATCAGTAAAAGCAAAACTATAACTACTGACAAAAAGCCGATTACAAACAGTAAATTTCTAGCCCCACTCCAAATAAATGAATTATTATCATTTGGAATAGCACTTTTATAGTTTTCATTATCAGTAAAAAAACCACTGACAACAAGTTCATCAATTATTTCTTTATCTAAATTATTTTCTGAAAAAAAAGAGGAAGATAATTCATTTTTAATATCTTCATTTACCATTAACAAATTGGAATTGTTCGCCACAATAATATAGTTATTATTTTTAAGCATTCTATGCTTTATCGGCTTAATATACATACGCTTATACCTCCCTCATTTTTTATTTAAAGTAAACAAACTTTATTGATTGGCTTTTTTATTTTCATAATACTGAAAAATTTCCCAATCGCTGACTTTCCCTTTTCCACACGTTGGACATTCTTCTGCATAACGAATCCACGATGGGTGAGTAAATGAAGAACCATCTTCATAATTTATTTCATACTGCGTTCCTAAGCTTCGCGGTTCTGTATATCCTGTTATGATACGAACAGCTTCATCAACAATCGCTGCAGCCAACTGATAAAATGCAGGTGCGTAAGCTACAGTCGGCGGATTAAAATTAATATTTCTAAATCCTACAAACTGCTCAATAAATTGAACGTCTCTCTTACTATAATGAATATTTAAGCAATCAAAACACCCCGTTTCCATAGGTATTACAGAAAAAACTCTGCCCCTGCTAACTTGTGATGCTGCAAACACACACGGTAGATTTGCTTTTACTATAGCTTCATTCACAATTCGTTGTGCTTCAAATGGTGGTTCATCAATGGCAGAAATTACTATATCTACACCAACAGTCAATTTAAGTACATCATCAACAGATAATATTTTTTTATTATGTACTTCTATTTCGATGTTAGAGTTCATTTCAAGAATACCCTTTCCCGCTACTTCTGCTTTAGGCAAGCCTAAATCCTTTTCTTTGTATAATATTTGCCTTCCTAAATTGCTATCTTCAACATTATCATAATCCACAATAATAATTTTTTTAGGTCCGACCCCCGATAAAAGTGTTAAAATATTCGAACCGCCACCACCCAAACCTAGCAACAAAATTGTTGTATTATTAAGTTTACGTTGTAGGTCATATCTATTTTTGTCCGAACCAATAAACCTACTAAAGTAGCGGGTATTTGCCTTATATCGTGCCAAAATATCTTTGCCATCATCATACCTTTCTTCAATAAATCCTTCTTTATCAAGTAACTCTATCCCCTCTAATATATTGTCTTCTTTTAATTCCGGAAAGAGATGTATCATTTCCTCTACTATTTGCACTAAGCTTCTGCCATCTAACCTAACAGCCAATTCCCATAACTGCCTATCCGGATCTCCAAATTCAGCTGTAATTCCTAGCTGCGCACCGATTCTAAATGTTTCTTCATTTAATTTGTATATAGGATATATTGGTTTGATTTGTGGGTTTATATATTTTTTCATATATACGATTCCTTTCTCCTTATAATTCAAAGAGGTTTAACCAAGCGTAAACTTGGTTAAACCTATGTTACAGATTTCTATGCAATAATCCACCATGTTGTTGCTTCAACATTAACTGCTCTACGAATTGTAATGTTTTTCATGTTCATTTCCTCCTTCCTGTAGTATTTAGGTTAATCTTGGCGCCTGTTTCAGATTAAACTCTTTATTTCATTTGACTAAGAATTTCTTCGTCAAATAAAACCAAATTATATTTAGACAAAATATCATTAATCATTTGACATTTAGACTTTAATTCATCCTTTTCAGTAACATTAAAAACCAAAGGATTAATCCAAATATTTATCAAAAGCATAATTAACTCTGACAATTCTTTCGGATCTTTTGTCACAATACTTCCGTCAGCAACACCTTCTTCTATAATTGGATAGACATATTCCGGCACTGATATTTCTCGAATCTGTTTAAACATTAAAGATAAAAATTTCGGATTGTCAAGAAAACTCGTAGTCATATTCATAACATCCATTGTGTTTTCGCTATTTAACCCCACTTTTACAAGCTGTTCAAGTTTTTCTTTTCCATTCAAATTTTTATCCTCCTTTATAACATCTAATAGTTCTATATTCCTATTCCCAATCTTTGTCGCAACAGCGTTAAAAATATCTTCTTTTGACTCGAAATGATGATATATAGCCCCCTTTGTAATATCACCCAACTCATTTAAGATATCTTGTATTTCTGTGCCTTCAAATCCTTTACTCATAAATAAATCCGTAGCTACATCAATAATTCTTTTCTTTGTTAGTTCAGGCTGTCTTTTCTTCGCCATATAATCACTCCTTCAATAAAATACTTCAAGTATGTAGTCAATATTAAAATTTGTTTTGTTTGTGAAAATTTTGTAATATTTTCGAATTAGTAAATTCTTGTATTCACATATAATTCCAAATAAAACACAGATTTGCTCGTTTTATTTTTTGAATCGTTTACAATCACACTATATACAGAAAATCAATCACACTATATACAGAAAATCAACTTGAGTTTCCGCAGAATGTAAATTCAAAATAGATATTTGAATCTATACTGAGATTTGGGCTGGAAAAACAAGTGAGCAATATCAGTAATCGTGATAAAAGCAACCAAATAAACCCGATGGTATCGAGTTGATGCTTCAATATTCTTTTAGCTATTTTAAGCGACTAGCTTAAGGCAAAGTTGACGGTATGCAGGACGTTTTGTCCGAAACCATAGGCGAACACCTTGATGTGCATACGAGAGTATGCTGGAGATACCTTTTGCTAGTCGATAATAGTGAAATAAGACTTTTTCTTTAACAGGGTCTGCGGCTTCTATGATGGCAGCCTTAAGTCCATTTGTTTCTGACTTTTTAGATATATGTGCTAAAAAAGTCATACACATTGTAATGTAAAAATTGAGTGCATTTATAGCACTTAATTTGCGAACACGGAAATTTTCAAATTGAAACATTTGCTTTTTACAGCGGAAATATTCTTCTATTTTCCAACGTGAAAAGTAGATACGGGCGATTTTTATTACATCTTCTTTTGATTTGATTTTTTTATTAGTAACAAGTATCATTGGGGAATCTTGAATTCCATATACAAGTACAAGATAAATATCTTTCTTGGAGGCAGTAATCTGAACCTTTACATGAGAAAGATACGCAGTATGGTCTTTCCCACGGTAAAAAAAGCTTGTTTTTACCTTACCTTTGCGACGATTACAAAGTTCTGTAGCTTTTACCCATTTGTTGTGGTAGAAAAGCTTACGTTTAGTAGTGAGGCGAATGACATAGTCTTGCTCTAATTCATCGAGTTTAAGGAACATCTTATTATCGTCATATCCACGATCCATGACGAAAGTAGCTTTCTTAAATAATGCAACTCCACGATGGATTGCATCAAACGTGATGGTGTTAGCTGATTTATAGTCTTTTTCTTCTGAGGAGTGTATTCTGGAAAAGATGCTAGCTGGATGATTATTTGTAGTTAGAACACAAGCTTCCGTTACATGATAGCCCTTGCTATAGACATTTTTTGTACTGGTACTAGCAGAACCATCTCTAACTATACCAAGAGCTTCAAATTTGTAGCCATCTGGTTTTACCACATCGCTATCATCAATATGAATAATAGGTTCAGAGGGAGCTAGCTTTTTCACATCTTGAAGATAAGAAACAGCAGCTTCAGGAAAAGTTCCTTTTTCTAAATGCCTAGATAATCGATCTACAATATTAATTTTCTTTGATGATTCGTGAAGTTGGTCTACAACATCCGTTAACAAACAACTTTTAGCTGCAAGCATACCATAGGTAATGTCGGCAATAAATTTTTTCTCAGGCTTTGGAAGATTTCTGGAAAGTTTATTTGTATAATTTAAAATTTCTCTTTTCATTTGGTAGGTATTTGATGTAAAATTAGCCATAGGGAATCTCCTTCTTTTTTGTTTAGTGACTTTTTTGTTTGGTAGCTTAATTTTACTACAAAAAGATGTAAGATTCCTTATATTTTAGGCATTTTTATAAAGTTGGTGATAACGTAGTTGGATAAAAATGAGTTGGTGGATAATTCTGCGGAAACTCAAGAAAATCAATTCTTGACACAAACAACATATAGTGTTATAATGTTTCCGTAATTGATTTTTGTGCGTAACCGTAAGGTTTTTTATAAGAGCATAGACTCTTTATTGCACACGTTGTCCCAAAAGCAAAGTCTATTGGCTTATGTGACGGGTTTAGTTTTTATGTTGTTGATGGTATCAGTGCGTTTTTATGCCTTGCCATCGGCTTTTTTATTTTATGGAAGTTTTTAATTTCCAAACATAGCGAGAATGACGATTGTTCATAGAAATATGAACACCAAATACCACAAGAGTATGATTACTCACAGTGGCAATCGTTGTTCTCGCTTTTTTTTATTGCCAAAATGCCATAAGGCAAAAAGCCTGCGGCTTTGGATAAAATTATAAAAGAAAGGTGGAAACAGAATGAACAAAAAGCAAGGAACCGGAATGAAATATCGCAAGATTCTCATTCAAAAAAATCAAATCAAAGGAGGACTTAGTTACAAAATGAAATGCCCACGAAAGGTACCCTATCGTCCGATTGTACGAAAGGGGTGTTAGCCTATGCGTGAATATGTGTTACCTTATGAACCCATTGTGATTACAAGTACGGAAGGTCTTGCGAATGATGTATGGCTTGATTATCGCAGAACAGGTATCGGAGGAAGTGATGTTGCTTCTATATTTGGCGTTTCGCCTTTTGGCACAGCACGAGATACGTATTATGACAAATTAAACATTGTTTCAGCATTTGATGATGAAGCAAACAAGTATCAAAAGAAAATAGGACATCTTTTAGAAGATGTGGTGGCTGAAATGTTTTCAGAAGTAACAGGCTATCCCGTCTTTCAAATCAAGAAGATGTACCGCAGTCCGGAATATCCGTTTATGCTCGCTGATTGTAGATTAGCGTAATACATTCTTCTATAATCTTTAAAATCTTGTGAATTAAATTCTCCATATAATAAAAATAAGTTACGATAAAGTGCAAAATTAATTATTACCTTTCCTTCTTTTTCTAACTCTCCATACAACAAAAACAATAACAATAAGTCCAATTACAATAAACGGAGAAAATATCATAAGCATCATAGGTAAATATGGACTTCTTAGGGTGCTGAATATGTTTTGAAACCAGTTTTCATCTATTGTTATCTCTAAATTTTCAGTTGGTAATGTGTCTGATACATATTGATATGTGCGACTTGAAACCTTTTCAAATTCCAAATTGCTATGGGTTATTACAGGCATATCTTTATCAAGATATAGGTTAATAGTTAAGCTTTCAAAATCTTTCCACATGGTAGCAGGTGCAAGATAATAATAAATTTCGCCACGTTTTGCATCAAAATCATAGTCTGGATATCCACCCAAGTTATAAATATATGACACCACTACATCATACTGCTCGTTTGCATCAAAGGTCATATCAAAAGTAACAGTGTCAACAGTATTTTTGTCTGTATCAGCAATACCTGTGTCGGTTAAAACTGCATACTGCCAATCATTTGTCGTAATCTCTGTGTCGTAATTTAAATTAAAACTTTCGTGTTCAAAATCTGCTGTTGTACCATCAATCAGTATTTCAGTTCCACCCAGTTCAATGTTAGGTGAAATAAACATTGAGATTGTTGTGGCTGTATCATCTGTAGTATTTTTCATAGTATATGTGGCAGTGATTTCTGCCTGTGAACCTGTCACAACAATATCTAACACTTCGGTCAGCACAGCGATTTCTTCGCTTTTTTCAAATGTAATAGATGAACCAATATCAGAGTCCTGTGGCGCCGCCATATTTGCATAAGCTGTTGTTGGTAAAAACATAGTCATGCAAAGAATGACCATCAAACTTGTACTTAATTTTTTCATTGTATATTCCCCCTAATTGATAATATACTCCTACTATCTTAGACGAAGAAAAATCCATTTTGTGCCAGTTTACTTAAAACTTTTTTAAATATCTAATACCTATTATATCATGTTTTGAAGATAAAGCGAATATCGCAATAAGATAGAGTAAACTTATTGTCAGTTGGGAAAGAGTAAAGTGATCCTAGATATAAAAGATTCCTTAGATTTGTTTCCCTTAGTGTACTTCATGTCATAAATTCTGTC
>JAWXVD010000287.1:0-2316 GCA_044425705.1 Eubacteriales bacterium
AGACTGCCTTATATTTTTTTCATTCATTTTAACTAAATGCTACCTACTATTTTGTCATAGTATCTGTTAGTCTTTGGAAGAACTCTTCTGCTGAAATAATTGTCAGGTTCCATCATGTAATTTAATAATTTGATTGCTTCTTCTTTTACATCTGAATTAGCAGTTACTGAGAATCCACCACCATTCCATGCACGAATGTCTGTTGCTGCACCAGCTCCACCATCTACTGCTGGCATTGCAAATGCTCCAATATTTTCTCTAATTTCTTCAGAAATATTTTCATTTGTAGCCATTGACATTTCCCAGCTACCCATGTAGTACATCGCTGATTGACCATTTGTGAATAAGTTTAGGCTTGTACCGTAGTCTGTTGTTTCATACCCTGCTTGGAATGCTCCAGCATCTACCGCATCCATAGTAAGTTCCATTGCTTTTGTCCAATTAGGATCAGAATAATCTCCTGTTAAAACTGAATTAAGGGATTTATCGTATGATTCAACACCTGTTAATTTTTGGTATACATCATTTACATAAATTGTCATAGGCCATCCATCTGCACCATCAAATGCAACTGGAATATAACCATTTTCTTTAATCGTTTTACAAGCCGCTAAATATTCATCGTATGTAGTAGGAATTTCTACGCCACATTCATCAAAAATTGCTTTATTATAGAAGAATCCCATAACATCTGTATTTCTTGGGAGTCCATATAATTTACCATCTTTACTAAATCCTCCTAAAGAACCTTCTACAAAATTGTAATCTACATAATCATCTGGATTTAATTCTGCAATCAATCCTGCATCAATAACTTCATCCAAAAATCCTGGTTGCCCCCATACGTTAACCAAGTCTGGCATATTAGTTCCTGAAGCATATGCTTTAAATTTTGTTTTGTAATTTTCGTCATCTAAGGCTTCTACTTCAATCACTACATTTGGATTTTCTGCCATGTAATTGTCAAAAATCATTTGTTCAACCATACCTTGACCTGTTGTTCTATCTGGTTGACCTGAAAATACTTGAATTACAATTTGTTCTTCTGAAGATGTAGCTACTTCTTCTGTTGCTTCCTCTGTACTTTCTTCAGTTGTTGCTACACTGTCTGTTGCCACACTTTCTTCTTGAGTTCCTCCACATGCCACAAGACTGAAAACCATGGCTGTTGCTAATAATACACTTACCAATTTCTTCTTCATGATAAATCCTCCTTAGATTTTGTTGTTGAAATTATCTTAACAAAATCTTTGTCCTGTTAATACATATAAAATCATGTAAAATGTTTAAATTTTTAATATATATATCATAATTTATTCATAATTATTAACAAGCATATTAATTTTTTACAATTGTTCCTACTTTATTAAAATCTATGACTCAATATAATTCATTACCATATCAATTGGTTCTTTTAGTTTCTTCATTCGCAACGTAATTTTTGTACCTGCACCTAACACACTCTGAATCTGAATACCACATTCTTCTCCAAATACCATTTTAATTCTACGATTTACATTTTTCACACCAATAGATGTGTGCCCTTGCTTTACTTGTACATGATCATAAAGCAAGGATTCAATTGCTTGCTGATCCATGCCTACTCCATCGTCTTCTACAATGACAAACAGTTCTTCTCCTTTTGTAAAAATACGAACCGTAATAATACTTTCTTCTAACTTTTCCTCTACACCATGCACGATGGCATTTTCCAGAATAGGTTGGATTAAAAGTTTTGGTATATAATAATACCCTACACCCTCTTCTAGCTCAAACACTACACTCATTTTATCCCCATATCGTACATCTTGAATACTGACATAATTTCTTAAATTTTCTATCTCCTCCTTACATGAAACAAATTCGTTTTTAGATAAAGAATATCGCATCAACTCTCCTAATGACGAGGTAATATCTCCCACATCATCTAAGCCTTGCATTCTAGCCATCCAGTTAATGGTATCTAGTGTATTGTACAAAAAATGGGGATTGATTTGCATTTGTAAAGACTTCATTTCCGCTCCTTGACTCATCACTTTTTGCTCAAATTCACTTTTAATCAAATGCTTCATGTCCTCTACCATCTGATTAAAAGATTGACTTAAAATCCCTATTTCATCCTCCGTTTCTACTGTGCAACTAACATCTAAATTACCTTGTCCTATCTCCATCATGGCCTGTGATAACTTTTTAATTGGTCTTGTCACTTGATTTGCCGTATAAATAATTAATAAGACAATAATAATACTGCTACAAATCAGCATAATAATAGTTTGTTGCTGTACTCTAATAATATCATTAATATAATATTTAGTA
>JAWXVD010000099.1:0-12461 GCA_044425705.1 Eubacteriales bacterium
CATCTGCTTTTAAAGTACCAACTTTATCGTAGCTTTCAAAGATTTGAGCTAATTGACTTTCTTTCACTCCACAGATTTCCATCATCTCTTTTGACCAACATTTATTCTTTACATCAAATAAAAGCATACCAGATGCATCTGAAACGTCAGTACAGAATGTTCCCGATAATTTATAAGCTAAATAATCTTTTGGCAACATGATTTTATCGATTTTAGCAAAGTTTTCTGGTTCATTTTTTGCTACCCAAAGAATTTTAGGTGCTGTAAAACCAGCAAATGCAATGTTACCAGTATATTCTGATAATTTATCTTTTCCAATTACTTCGTTTAAGTATTTTACTTCTTCTCCAGTTCTTCCATCATTCCAAAGAATCGCTGGACGAATTACATTGTCTTCGCTATCAAGGATAACAAGTCCATGCATTTGACCACCAAAGCTAATACCAGCAACTTGTGATTTATCGCATTCGCTCAATAATTCTTTTAACCCATCCATGCTTTGTGTGTACCATTCTTTAGCACTTTGTTCTGACCAACCTGGATGTGGAAAAGCCAATGGATATTCACGAGAAACAATTTTCTCAATTCCACCTTTTTCATTCATCAACAATAATTTTACTGCCGATGTTCCTAAATCTACACCAATATATAACATCTTAATAATCCTCCGTTATTATTTTCATAAAATATTTTCCACATTATGCGAATGGATTTTCTGATTTATATAACATTCCTTTTGGTTGATTGAATCCGATTTCATCGAATTCTACACCTAAATATTTGAATACTTCATAAATAGATTTTCCGTAATGACCGAATGCAACTGCACCATGATGTGGGTAGTTTCCTTCAATTAATACGTGACGATAGAAACGTCCCATTTCTGGAATTGCAAAGATACCAACAGCACCGAATGAACGTGTAGCAACTGGTAATACTTCACCATGTGCAATGTAAGCACGAAGTTTTGCATCAGCTGTACTTTGTAGACGGAAGAATGTGATATCTCCAGGTACGATATCTCCTTCAAGAGTACCTTGTGTTACTTCTTCTGGAAGTGCACGAGCCATAATTAATTGATATTTCATTGAGCAGAAAGATAATTTTTTAGAGCTTGTGTTTCCACAGTGGAATCCCATAAATGTATCTTTTAATGTGTAATCATATTTTGGAGCAATATCTTCATCAAACATATCTTTAGGTACTGTATTGTTGATGTCAAGTAATGTTACGATATCATCACTTACACACGTTCCGATAAATTCACTTAATGCGCCATAGATATCTACTTCACAAGAAACTGGAATACCCATTCCTGTTAAACGGCTATTTACGTAGCAAGGTACAAAACCGAATTGTGTTTGGAATGCTGGCCAACATTTTCCAGCGATTGCAACGTATTCTCTATATCCTTTATGAGCATCTACCCAATCAAGTAATGTTAATTCGTATTGTGCTAATTTAGGAAGGATTTCTGGTTTCATATTTCCTTCACCAAGTTCAGCTTCCATATCTGCAACTACAGCTGGAATTCTTTCGTCACCTTCATGTTTTTTGAAGGCTTCAAATAAATCTAATTCTGAGTTTTCTTCAATTTCAACACCTAAGTTGTAAAGTTGTTTAATTGGTGCATTACAAGCTAAGAAGTTAAGTGGTCTTGGTCCAAAGCTGATGATTTTTAATTTAGAAACACCTACTAACGCACGAGCGATTGGTAAGAATTCATTGATCATATCAGCACATTCTTCTGCTGTTCCCACTGGATATTCTGGAATGTAAGCTTTTACATTACGTAATTTTAAGTTATAACTAGCATTTAACATACCACAGTAAGCATCACCACGTCCTTGTGTTAATGTTTCACCTGATTCTTCAGCAGCTGCAACAAACATAACTGGTCCATCGAAATGTTTTGCTAATAATGTTTCAGAAATTTCTGGTCCAAAGTTTCCTAAGTAAACTACTAAAGCATCGCATGCATTTGCTTTTACATCTTCTAATGCTTGTACCATATGAATTTCACTTTCTACGATACAGACTGGACATTCGTAAATATCTGCTACATCATATTTGTCAGCATATGCTTTTACTAAAGCTTCTCTTCTACCAACTGATAAACTTTCTGGGAAACAATCACGGCTTACTGCTACGATACCAATTTTAATTTTTGGAATATTATTCATTTTAATACCTCTTTCTTTTATTTAGATTTTAGTGAGTCTTCTTTTATATACTGTCTATATCAATACTTTTACTATTAATATCTTCTTGCTACCTTAACATTACAACTTAATGTTCTCTCCAACCAATCCAACAAACATGTCTTCTGCCGCTGCTTCTGCGTGAGAGATTAGCCATTTATTTTTTGCAGTCATCAATTTATCCTCTGCAAAGATGCCAGAAACTTCTGGTGCATCTGTGTTAGTTCCTTTTGGTAATATTACAGCTACTTGAAATCCTTCTTCTATTGAGTGACAAGGAGCATAATGTAATGTTGTTCCGTAAAATTCAAGTACAGCTCCTGCTGGTGCTTCAAACACTTCAATTTTAGATGTGTCATATGTAAAATCTTCCGCTACATCTTGTTGTGATCCTAACATAAAAATAGCACCTTTTAATGGAATATTAATCTCTGAATCTCTGTGATATTCCACTGCATTTAAAGCATTATTTTTACCGTTACAGTAACCAATTTGAACTGGCATTCCTCCATAAATACTGTTTTGAATGGTTCCAAATTCTGCACATGCTTCCAATTCTGGTGATGAAGCCACATACACTACATCATCTTGTAATGGTGTTTTGCTTAGTGCTTCTAGCAAGCTTGGGACTTCTAGTTGAAGAACACGGCCATACTTGTTAAAAGCTTTGTCATTTACTGATTTGATTTCCATACGCTTCCCTTTCTTTCTTTAAAATTTTATAACTTCCCATTAGTTTAGTCACTAAACTATATGCTCATATTATAATACATTTCTATTCAAAATGCAATCATATTTCTTTTGAAAACAAATATTTATTATAACTATTTAGAAAAATCAAACCACTATCCAACTCCAGATAGTGGTTTGAAAAAAGATATCTATTCAACTATCAGCCAAACTTCTTCTTATTTACTATTTTCTCTCTTAGAAATAACATCGAAGATTACCGCTGCCAATAATACGGCACCTTTTACTACTTTTTGATAGTTAGCATCGATACCCATAATACTCATACCTAGGTTGATAACACCCATCAATGTAGCACCGATAATAACGCCAGGAACTGTACCAGCTCCACCGTAAGCAGATGCACCACCGATGAAACAAGAACCAATGGCATCCATTTCATAACTATCACCGTATGTAGGATTTGCAGAGCTCATACGAGCGATCATAAGCATTGCCGCAACAGCTGATAAAAATCCCATGTTAGTGTAAGCGATAAAATATACTTTATCTGTATTGATACCAGATAATTTAGTTGCTTTTTCGTTACCACCAACTGCATAGAAGTAACGACCAACCGTTGTATTTGATGTCATATATCCATAAGCCAATACTACTAAACTTACCCAAATCAATGCATTAGGAATTCCTTTATACAACGCAAATTTATAAGTAAACCATAAAATGACTGCTGAAATTGCAACTAATTTTACATAGGTTGCTGTTGCCGAATCAAGAGCATAGCCTTTTTTCTTTTTGTTAATGCGTCCTACTAAAGTAATTCCGACGTAGATTACAACAAGTGCAACACCGATTAACATTGCTGTTAAATTAAATCCTTCCATTCCAAAGAAATCAGGAACATAACAACTTGCGCCACCACCAAAAATTTGTACAAATAATTTTGATGTGTCAGAGTTTAAAGAAATTGTTTTACCACTTAATACGATATTTGATAATCCACGGAAGATAAACATACCTGCTAAAGTTACAATAAATGGTGGGATTCTATGAAAAGCAACCCAATACCCTTGCCATGCACCAATAAGAACACCTGCTATAATCATACAGATGATTGTTACAGGAATACTCATTCCGTTGTTTTGCATAACAACAGCACCAATGGCACCAACAAAACATACTACAGAACCAATTGAAAGGTCGACGTTACCTCCAGTTAAGATACATAATAACATACCTGTTGTTAATACAAATACATATGCATTTTGTGAAATCAAGTTAGAAACGTTTTGTGGATATAAAATACTGCCACCTGTACGCCATGCAAAAAATAAAGTCACTAATATAAGTACGATAATCATCGTATATTTCTGAAATATTGATTTAATCATTTCCTTATCCATTTTTATTCTCCTTTTCCTGCTTTTAAGATTTGTGCCATGATTACTTCCTGTGTTGCCTCTTCAGCAGAAAGTTCTCCGACTATTTTACTTTCATTCATTACATAGATACGGTCACACATTCCTAGAACTTCTGGAAGTTCAGATGAAATCATAATTACTGATTTTCCTGCTGCAACCAAATCATTAATAATACAGTAAATTTCATATTTTGCACCTACATCAATACCACGCGTAGGTTCGTCAAGGATTAAAACATCTGGATTCGCAAACATCCACTTTGCAAGTAATACTTTTTGTTGATTACCACCACTCAGCTTTCCTACATTTTGATGTACTGTAGGACACTTTGTTTTCAGTTTTACCTTATATTCTTCTGCTACCACAGTTTCTTTTTCTTTATCGATTACCATATTGGTGCTAATACCATCTAAATTTGCTAAAGTAGTATTTACTTTAATAGGATTCGAAAGAATAAGACCATTTCCTTTTCTATCTTCTGTTACATATGCAATCTTGTGGTCAATGGCATCTCTTACACTCTTCAAATGCACTTCTTTTCCATCAATCAATAAAGTTCCACTGATTTTCGATCCATAGCTTTTACCGAAAATACTCATTGCAAGTTCTGTACGTCCCGCACCCATAAGACCAGAAATACCTAGCACTTCACCTTTACGAACATTGATAGAAACATCACTTACCACTTTACGGTTATAGATAGGATGATGCACATTCCAATCTTTCACCTCTAATTTAATGTCGCCGATAT
This sequence comes from Eubacteriales bacterium, assembly GCA_044425705.1. Taxonomy (GTDB): domain Bacteria; phylum Bacillota; class Clostridia; order Lachnospirales; family Lachnospiraceae; genus JAWXVD01. Next base: position 5,064 of record JAWXVD010000099.1, read on the forward strand.
TTTTTTTCAATCGTTTCGGGAATCGATCTGTTAAATCACGACCAACCATACCTTTAATAATACGGTCTTCTGTAATCACATCCACTTTCTTATCTAAAGTTTCGATTGAAGAACCATCACGAATAACTGTAATTTTATCTGCCACATAAGAAATCTCATTTAATTTATGAGAAATAATAATCATTGTCATACCTTGCTTCTTGAATTCAAGCATTAAATCTAATAAAGCCTTAGAATCCGATTCATTTAAAGAAGCAGTAGGTTCATCTAGTATTAATAACTTGGCATTTTTTGCCAATGCTTTCGCTATTTCTACTAATTGTTGCTTTCCTACACCAATATCTTTAATTAGTGTTTTAGAACTTTCTTTCAATCCTACTTTTGCTAAGTATTGATCTGCTTCTGCAAAAGTATCATTCCAACTAATGGCTGCTTTTTTGCCACGTTCATTTCCGAGAAACATATTTTCACCAATTGTTAACAATGGTATCAATGCCAATTCTTGGTGAATAATTACGATTCCTTTTTCTTCACTATCATTGATTTTAGCAAATTTATTCAATTCCCCGTTGTAATAAATTTCACCTTCATATGTACCATATGGATATACACCACTCAACACATTCATCAATGTGGATTTACCTGCACCATTTTCTCCAACTAATGCATGGATTTCTCCTTCTTCCACTTGGAGATTCACGTTATCTAACGCTTTAACACCGGGAAAAGTTTTGGTAATGCTCTTCATTTCCAATATAATTTTAGCCAACTGAATACCCTCCCAACTTCTCATGAATATAGATAGGCGGGCATGTACCCACCTATCTTGTTATATACTATTTAATTATTATAACCTGCTATTTCTTATAATCCTAAATCTTCTAATGAATAGTATCCAGATTCAATTAAGATTGTTTCGTAGTTAGATGCATCACAGAATACTGGTTCGCAAAGGAATGAAGGTACTACATATGCACCATTGTCATATGTTTCTGTATCATTTACATCAACTGTTTCGCCATTGATCATTTGTGTTACCATTACTACTGTTTGTGCAGCTAATGTACGTGTATCTTTAAATACCGACATAGATTGTTGTCCTTCTAAAATATTCATTACGTTAGCAACGTCACAATCTTGTCCAGTTACTACTGGCCATGTTCCTGCATAACCTGCTTCTAATGAATTTACTACACCAAGACATGTAGAGTCATTTGAGCAAAGTGCGATATCTAAGTTAGTTCCATCTGAGTAGTAAGAAGCTAAGATAGAATCCATTCTAGATTGCGCTGTTTCTGTTGACCATAAATCTGTAGCAACATCAGCAAATGCTGTTTGTCCTGAAGTGATTACGATTGTTCCATTGTCAATGTATGGTTGTAATACATCAATAGCTCCTTGATAGAAGTATAACGCATTGTTATCACCTGGATCACCAGCTGTAATTTCCATTGTAAATGTTTCTGTTGCGTTTGCAAGGTCTAAAGTTTCTTCAATGTATTGACCTTGCACTGTTCCTACCATGTAGTTATCAAATGTAGCATAGTATGAAACTGCTTCTGAACCCATGATTAAACGGTCATAAGCGATAATAGGAATACCAGCTGCTTCAGCTTGATCAAGAACTGTTCCTAAAGATTCACCATCGATAGCTGCAATAACAAGAACGTCAGATCCGTTAGCGATCATTGTTTCGATTTGGCTAACTTGAGTAGCTGTATCATTTGCTGCATATTGCATATCAACTGTATATCCCGCTGCTTCAAATTCAGATTTCATGTTGTCACCATCTTGGTTCCATCTTTGAAGATCTTGTGTAGGCATTGAAATACCGATTGTTACATCACTTGTAGAAACTGCTTCTTCTACTGCTTCTGCAACTTCTTCTACTACTTCTGCAACCTCTTCTGTTGCTGTTTCTGTTGTTGCTGTTTCTGTTGTTGTGCTAGAGCCACATGCTACTAATGAGAATACCATTGCAGAAGCTAATAACACACTAAGTAATTTTCTTTTCATTTTGTTTCCTCCCTTAAAGTTGTTTTATTGGTTATACATAATATACCATGGTTCAATAGCAAATAGTTGTCAGCATTCTTCACTTTTTTAATATTTGTTTATTTATTAAACTAATTCACTAGCACATTTTCTATAAATCAAAGAATAACACAATATTGTGCTATTCTACATTTAAGTATATATCTTCTTCCATATGATATCCTGCTTCTATAATAATCTCCATATTATCTATGGTTACAGCTGTAGGTTCTAAGCCTAGATAAGGCACTTGATGGCTGCCATCATCGATAGTTTGTGTTGCTCCTAATGGTTCACCATTGGCTAACATGACTGCATATTCTGCTGCTAATTGTGCCATTTCTTCAATTGGCTTATATACCGTCATAGTCTGGGTGCCCTCTACAATTCTTTGGCAGGCACCTAAATCTGCATCTTGACCAACTACTATAACTTCACCTGCTAATCGCCTTTCAGACAATGCTTGAATGACATAACTAGCGATATCATCATTGCCACACATGACTACATCAAAATCTTTATTTTTATCTAAATAATCACTAGTATATTCAAATCCATATTCTGCTGTCCAGCCTGTGGCATACTCTGTTCCAATAATTTTCATATCTGTATTTTTTATAATAGAAAGAAATCCTTCATTTAACATGGAAACATTGTTATCTTCAAGTGGCCCACTAATCATTAAAATTTTAGCATCCTCTGGGGCGTATTCTTTTACAGCTTTAGCCATTAATTGTCCCACTTTCTCATTATCAAAAGTAATATATAAATCCACATTGGCATCATACACCAATCGATCATAGGCTATCACTTTAATTCCTGCTGACTTCGCTCTTTTTAAAGCATCTGTAATCCCCGCCGATTCCACTGCAACCACAACAATCACATCTACCTTTTGTCCAATCAAATAATCAATTTGATCACACTGTGTTTCCACGTCTCCATTAGCACACTGTACATTCACTTCTATCCCTAATTCATCCGTACACTTTGCCACAAAGGCATCTCGATCCCTCTCCCATCTCTCTATCACAAAGGAATCAAAGCATAGACCGATTTTTATGTTTTCTTCTTCTACATCTACACTTTCTGTCACCTCTACTTCTTCTGCTTTACACCCCATCAAACACAAAAGAAGCATGATTACCAAAACACTCCATATTCTTTTTATCATATCAATAACCACCACTTTCTCTCAATAGTTTTAAAAATCATTTTTTAAAACTATAGCTTATTTTCCTTCTTTAAATTCAGTAGGTGTTTTCCCCACACACTTCTTAAAGATTCTACTAAAATAATTAGGATCACTATAACCAACTTCAATACAAATCTCTTTCATAGTAGCCTGTCCTTCTAGTAGCATTTTCTTCGCTTTATGAATTCTAATTCCTGTTACATATTCTATAAAACCTTCACCCGTCACATCTTTAAAAAGTTTACTAAAATAATAAGGACTCACATCCATCTCTCTTGAAATACTCTCCAAAGATAATTCCCTTTTATAATGCGTATGAATATATTCTTTTGCTCTTTCAATCACATCATTTGTATATTCCTTTTTCTTGGTAGCAATATTTTCTGCCGCTTGTACCATTTTATCTGTAAACCAAATACGTAATTCTTCTTCTATATTCAATTTCATCACCACTTCCATATAATCTGACCTATCACTAAATCGATAGACTAGCCCTCCACTGGAATACGCATGAAAATCTGCAAATAACACAAACTCTAACACTTTTAATCGAATACATTTTTCCTGTTCTGGCATTTGAAATAACATCCATCCATAAAATTCTTCTGCAAAATGTTTTGTTTCTGCTTGTTGTCCTGCTTTTATCGCCTCAAACAATTTATTTTCTAAAGCCACTGGATAATCTTCTTCGTATTCACAAAAAATAGGTAAATCTCTACAATGAACAACCTTTCCTTCGGCATTTTTCAATGCATGCATAGCATCTCGAAAAGAAATATTCATTTGCTCGAAATTCACGATACTTCCAATTCCAATACGACAGCTAACCGCTTCACTATGTTCTACGCTTCTAGCAAGCTCACGACATAGTTCCACATCATTTGCTCTACTTTCATAATCCCCTTCTTCCATTGTGGTAGGCACACAACAATGAATTCTATTTCCTAACACTGGTCCCACAAAACAATTGTATCGTTCTTTCATATGATTTCTGATTGATTCATAGTTACCTTGTAGGCGAACTCCAGTTCCTACTGGATTAATAATCTCACTATTACATAAACTTTCTCCGAATTCAAAAATTAAAGTGAATAACTTTTCTTCTTCTATCCCCAATAAACTTTTATAATTTATTAATTCGTCTGTGCTTTCTTTCCCGTAAAGTCCTGCTGAAATAAATCCCTGCTCAATCATAGGAACCACAATTTCTAATTTTTCCTTTATCTGCAAATTTTCACTTCTTCTAATTCTTCGAGAATCAACAAGATTCATTGCTTTTTGTAAGATTTCAAGAATTTTCATCTGCTTTACTGGTTTTGTCAAATATTCTAATGCACCTACATTTACAGCTTCCTTTGCATATTGAAAACTGTCATAAGCTGTCATAATAATAAAAATAACACTCTTATTATTTTTTCTAATTTCTTTCATAGCCTCTATTCCATTGATTCCTGGCATTTGAATGTCCATAAATGCGATATCTGGTCGAAAGCTATCTGCTAATTCAATCACACCTCTTCCTGTTTTAGCAATTTCTATTTGACAAGGTTCTTCTATGTTTTTTTCTATAATAAATTTCAATGAACTTGTTACAATGGCTTCATCATCTGCTAATAAAATTTTATACATACTTTTTACTCCTCGTCATCCTGCTGGGCAATTTTAGGAATAAATAACACAACCTCTGTTCCTAAATTTTCTCCCTCACTGATAATTTCTATCACTTTTTCTTGACTATAATATACTTGCAATCTGCCAATCACATTTCCCAGTCCTATGCCTGTTGAGTTTTTAGCCAGATCTGCTTCTCTCATTTCACCTTTTAATACTTCTAGTATTTTCTCTGGCGGAATGCCAATTCCATTATCAGCTATACTGACACAAATAAAGGAATTTTTTTCATATACCTTTAATTTGATATGACCTTCCCATGCAATTTCACGTATCCCATAATTCACCGCATTTTCTACGATAGGTTGTAAAATCATACTAGGCACTCGAATATCTAACCACTGTTCTTCTATTTCACTGCTGAAATGGATTTCTCCCCCAAATCGCACATTCAATATGTACAGATAGTTATTTACCACCTCTAACTCTTCTTTTAAACTGGAATCTTCGTTAATCTTCTTTACATTATACCTAAAAAAATCCGCCATATTCTCTACAAAAGTACATGTTTTTTCTGCACCTTCCATCATGGCTAATTGTGCACCAGCATTTAAGGTATTAAATAAAAAATGAGGATTGATTTGTGCTTGTAAATATTTCAGCTGGGCATCCTTCAAATGCCCTTGCATAATCAATTCTTTTTCTTTCATCTCATTTTCTACTTCCAGATTCTCTTTTACGCGCTCAATATAATCTTTAATACTCTCTATCATTTTATTAAATGCATTGGTTACAACCCCCACTTCGTCCATGGATTTAATTTCTAGTGGTTCCATATCCAGTTCACCTTCTGCCACTTGATTTGCTACTTTAGCTAACATGCGAAGAGGTTCTATAATATCCTGTGTCAAAATAAAAACAATAATAATGACAGCAATACCTACCACAATTAATATCAAAATACTTAATACTTCAAAATACTGCATATATTCAACTAAAATTTCATAATTGGCCGAGTTTATAATATAGTGTTTATTGTTCAATTCTGCAATATATGGTCGCAATATTTCATATCGTTCTAAAGCCTCTTCGTATTGAATTCGATATTCCTCTACATTTCTTCCGCGCTTTGCACTGATTGCCGCATTAGTGTACTCTAAATATTCCATGACCATGTTACTAATATTTCTTTCCATCATAAGCACTTCATCATGATAAATCTTGTTATTTAGACCATTCACATAAGCTACTACAGTCTGCTCTTCTTCATAATATGCTTCTAAAGTTTCTGAGCTTTTATTATTCAAATATTTCGTCAAATTATCTTGCACACCTGCTAAAGCATCTGTTAATTCATTAATCGTTCCATTGCTTTGGTAAATTTCATCAATTTGACGAATCATTGTGTTGATGTTCATATATAAAAACATATTACACGCTAACACCACAAATGAGGTTACTGCAAAAGCCACCATTAATTTAATTTGGATTGAAAACCGATTCCATCTATTCATCTTCAACCTCACTGATATCTGTATAATTATCTAAAAATATAGTCACATTGCTTTTATCAATAACTTGTGTTTCCACTGGAAAATATCCATTCACATAACCAAATTCTTGATATTCTTGAATAGCTCGTACACTTTGTTTCCCTACTTCTTCACCATTGATTGAAATGGTAGCGTAAATAATGTTTTTTTCGATGGCTTCTAAAATAACTTCTGATTCATAATATCCTAATATTTCAATAGTACCAACTAAATTATAATCTACGATACTACGATAAGCCGTTTCTGTATCTACCGCATTGAGACAAATCATCATATCTGCATCACCTGCTACAATAATGTTTCCGATAGTTTCTTCTGCCACAAAAATCTCTTCTCGATTGATTGCCACTGTTTCTAAATCGATTTCATAAGGCCACTCCTGCTCCTCTATGATACGATTTAAATATTCCCTCATTCCTAAATATGTTGTATTTTTCCCTGTATCCTCATTGAAAGAATCCATTAATATTGCTACCTTGCAATCCGTTTCTTCCTCCCTGCTCTGGCTGACATAATCCCATATTAGGCTACCATAAGTTTCTCCCAATGTATAATTGTTCACACCCACATAGGACTTTCGCAAACTATTGCTATCATCATTGATAACTGTAACCACCGAAATTCCTTTCTCAACTGCCTCATCAATTAATGTAGTGGTTTCTTCCAAGCTATCGGAACAAACGATAATCCCTTCTACTTTAGAGTCTATTGCAATACGCATTTTTTCTTGCATACTATACTCAGCACTATCTCCACCTTCAATAAAATCTACATATGCATTGGCTTCTTCCTCTCCTTCCAATACAGCACCTTGATATACCGATTCCCACAAAATATCATCGCTTTCATCTGCAATTAGTACATAATAGTTTTCATATTCTATTAGATCATCCGCAATTTCATCTCCTATTGCCCCAATTTTTTGTTGAAAAATCATAAGAATGATTAAAATCATAACCATACCGCTTAAGATAATGAATGTCCATTTTAACATTTGATTTATTT
>JAWXVD010000288.1:0-2292 GCA_044425705.1 Eubacteriales bacterium
AATGTTTATCTAGCATGGAAACAAAAAATCACTGCCCATACCTTTCATTCAGTAGTTGTAGTAGGCAGTAGTGCCTTTGTAGAACAGATTTTTCTGCGAATTGGATTTATGCTATATGCAATTATTGTAGCAAAATTAGGAACTACAGCTTATGCAACCCATTTAATATGTATGACACTTTTAAATATGTCATTCTCTTTTGGAGATGGGATCAGTATTGCAGCATCTGCCTTGGTAGGGCAGAATTTAGGAGCAAAAAAAATTGATTTAGCAAAGATGTATGCACAAATAGGACAAAGGGTAGCATTTCTTGCATCCACTATGTTATTTTTTGTGTTTTTATTGGGAAGAAATACTTGGATTAGTTTCTTCTCCACCGAGTCAGAAATTATTGCCATGGGAGCTAATATTTTAATTATTATGGCATTTACAACGCATATTCAAACGGCACAATTAGTTTATAACGGTTGTTTAAGAGGTGCAGGAGATTCAAGGTTTGTAGCTATTGTAGCATTAATTAGTGTGGCACTAGTAAGACCGATTATTACTTATGTATTATGTTTTGTAGTGGAATGGGGTCTCTATGGAGCATGGATTTCATTACTTATCGATCAATTATTCCGTTTCTTATCGGCAATGAAGCGGTTTTATGGCGGAAAGTGGAGTCAGATTAAGTTGTAGGATAGTATGCAAAATCAATATGATGTATATAAAGTGAAAACAGAAAGCAGTTAAAATTATCAATAGTTTAAGAAAAAGTAGATTATGCGAGGAGAACGATGAAGATGAGCAAACCAAATATTATATTTTATTTTTCGGATCAACAAAGATGGGATACTATCGGTGCATATGGACAAAAATTGAACATTACACTAAATTTAGATAAATTAGCCAAGGAAGGAACAGTGTTTGAAGAGGCTTATACACCGCAGCCAGTTTGTGGGCCATGTAGAGCTTTGTTCCAAACAGGGAAATACCCAACAGACATTAATTGTTATAGAAATAATCAAGCCTTACCCCTTGATGTAAAAACCATCGCTGATTATTTTTATGAAGTAGATTATGAATGTGCTTATGTAGGAAAGTGGCATTTAGCCAGTGATGGAGAATTAGAAACAGCACCAACAATTGATTATCAAGTAACGGCCATTCCACCTGAAAGGCGTGGAGGATATAAGGGATTTTGGCGAGCTTCTGATTTATTAGAGTTTACATCGCATGGATATGATGGATATGTATTCGATGAAAATATGAATAAATGTGAATTTAAAGGATATCGTGTGGATTGTATTACGGATTATGCTTTAGAGTACTTAGATTCTTATACCAGAGAAAAGCCATTTTTTATGACGATTTCTTACATTGAACCACATCATCAAAATGACCATAATTGCTATGAGGGTCCAAATGGTTCTAAAGAAAAGTTTGCGGACTATGAATTACCAGGTGATTTAGCGGCATTAAAGGGAAATGCGGATGAAATGTATCCAGATTATTTGGGATGCTGTAAAAGTTTAGATGACAATCTAGGACGTTTGATAGAAAAATTAAAAGAAAAAGGGATTTATGATAATACGGTTATTGTGTATGCAGCAGATCATGGTTCACATTTTATGACGAGAAATCAAGATGACCATTTGAATGGATATGATGATTATAAACGTTCTTGTCATTCGGCATGTTTACATGTGCCATTGATTATTTGGGGACCAGGTTTTAATACAGGAAAACGTGTGAAAGAATTAGTTAGTACAGCAAGTTTGCCAAAAACAATGGTTGCTATGGCTGGTGTTGATGTAGGGGATAACATGATTGGTGAAGACTTAAAACAAATTGCTGATGGCAATTATGGAGAGCGAAACAATCGTGTATTTGCACAAATTAGTGAAAGCCGTGTAGGCAGATGTATTCATACAGAAGACTATTTATATTCTGTATACGCACCTGGCATTCAAGGTGGCATCGTTGGTGGAAGTGATTACTATGAAGATGATTTCCTATATGATCTAAAAAAAGATCCATTTGAATTACATAATTTAATTCATGACCCAGAGTATAAAGAAGTGAGAGATGAGCTGGCGAAAATGCTAGTGGAAGAAATGATAATTGCTGGGGAAAAAGTGCCTGAAATTGTAGAGGCGAAAAAGTAGGCGTTACATTTCACGGGTACACTAATTACAAAAAAAATCATGTGCAAAATGCTGAAATTTTTTCAGGGCAATAACACACAAAATATAAATAGACAATGGATTTGTGAATAACTATCTTTTGTCTATTTTTTATGTGTATAGT
>JAWXVD010000100.1:0-12438 GCA_044425705.1 Eubacteriales bacterium
TGCCAAGAGTATCGAAGCATATGCAAAAAAATTAACAGGAAAAACATTTTATGAAATATTAGATGAACAAAATATAGATGATGAAACAAGAAGAAAAATCATTGCTGACTATGGAAACCCACGTAGAAAAGGTGGACTTGGTAATTTTCTAGAAGAAATCTATTTTTCCTATAAGGCAAATAGTGATTCACGTGCTGATTTCCATGAAGTGGGAATTGAATTAAAAGCATCCCCTTATGAAATTAATACAAAAAAACAATATCGTGCAGGTGAACGTCTTGTTCTAAGTATGATTGACTATAATCATCCCGTAGAATTTGAACTACTTACCTCGCACTTATGGGAAAAAATGCAGAAAATACTTCTTGTTTATTACTTCCGCACAAAAGAAATTTCCGATAAACTTAATTATAGGATTGACTATACTTCTCTCTTTTCTCCTGAAGAAAATGATTTAGAAATTATCAAGGCAGACTATAGAAAAATTGTAAATAAAATTGCAGAAGGAAAAGCTCATGAGCTTTCCGAAGGGGATACCCTTTACCTTGCTGCTTCAACCAAAGGTGCAACCGCTGCTTCTAGTTTTGCTACGCAATATTACAATCCTAATGAAAAAGCTAAGAAACGTGCATTCTCTTTTAAGCAATCCTATATGCACACCGTACTAAATAATTTAATTCATAAATCATTGGAAGAAACTGAACGAATTATCACTGATTCTACTGCTTTAAAAACAAAAACATTAGAGGATTTTATTCTTGAATCTTTAGATGAATATAAAGGCATCAGTGACCGTAATTTATGCAACCTTTTCAATCGTGAATACAACAATAATAAGGCTCAATGGGTTGATTTAACTTACCGTATGTTAGGAATTAAATCTAATAAAGCCGAAGAATTTTCTAAAGCTAATATTGTTGTGAAGTCTATTCGAATTGAGGAAAATGGATCCATAAAAGAAAGCATGTCATTCCCTTCCTTTGATTTCAAAAAAATAATTGATGAAGAATGGGAAGAATCATCCGTTTATCGATATTTTGATGAAACAAAATTTTTATTTGTCGTCTATCAAAAACAAGGTGATACTTATATTTTAAATAAAGCTAAATTTTGGAATATGCCAATAAAAGATTTGGACGGAGATGTTTATACCTGTTGGAAATCAACTTGTGATACTATCAGAAACGGAATCACCTTTACCCTAACTAAAAAGGGAATTGAAAACAATTTACCGGGGAGAAAAGATAATCCTATTATGCACGTTCGCCCACATGCTACTAAGAGTGCTTATAAACTAAATGATGGTACATGCTATGGCAATTTACAACGTGATGCCTATGAGCTACCTGATGGACAATGGATGACTCGTCAATGCTTTTGGTTAAATAATAGTTATATTCTAGACCAACTAAATTTATAAAACTAGTTTAGGAAGAGATACCATTTTGCATCTCTTCCTAATTCCATTTAATCCACTATTCCCCCATCATCTCCCCATAATGCCCTTCAATCCCCTCACTAATTCTTTTCGCTTCCCCATCATCCAACAGCCCCCAATCCCTTAACTGAAATACCATCAGTTGCATTTTATAATACTCTGGATTAGAAGCCACCATCTTTCTCATATCTCCCATAATCTCATCTCTTGTATGTGTTTCTAAATATTCATGAATTTCCTCTGGAATATCTTCTTTCCGTATTGTCATTCCCCCTGTACTTGCCATTGGCTTCTGAATTTCCTGTAATTGGATAATATAATTCTTATCATTTTTTAGAGAAACAACAACCTGATTTCTTTCCTCTTCCACCTGCATTTCCCTAATTTCTAAATCTGATTCTACTAGTAATTCTACTATTTTATTTCTAAATTCTTTTAAATTCATAACTTCCTCCTTTTTCGACATTTAGTAAATGTCATTTTGCTGTTGATTATATCATATACTCTTTTTAATGACAATCAGTGCATGTCAATAGGAGGTCGTATGTATAAAAACAAATCATCTGATGGACGGAATAATATTAGTGGCTTAAGAATCAAGGAATTACGTGAAAAATTACCCAATTCTCCATCCCAAAAACAATTTGCCGATATGTTACAAATCGCAGGTCTGGACTTAGATAAGAATGCCATTCAACGAATAGAAGCTGGTAGCCGTTTTGTTACTGACATTGAATTAAAAGTCTTTGTACAAGTTTTAAACACAACCTACGAAAAATTACTGGACTAAATTCACCCATTATATATTTTACAAACTTAAGAGAGTTATGGCTGATTACCTTGTTTCCTGTAACCATGCCATAACTCTCTTTGCAATAATTTTCTTAAAAATCAAGTATTACATATGCTGTAATTACCACACTATACATGCAAGCTCCTACTATTAATAGATAACACCTATCTTTTATAGTTTTCCATTTCTTTTCTAAATTTTCTATCTTTCTTTTATGCGACCTAGTCACTCGTGCTATTTCTTGATTTACTAGATTTTTTGTACGATTTTTAATTTCTATTTCCATATACTTTTTCATTTCTTCTAGCTTTTTATCCTTCTCCTCCAATTTCTTTCCCTGATAAGACATAATCATTTCATATGCTTTCACCGATACATTTTTCTTATCTGCATCTGCTTTAACGACTGCAATCTCTTTTTTTGCTTCGTCCCATATACTCTGCTGGTTTTCCTTTAGTAACTTGTTCAGATTCTCGTTCTTGTCCGCTAACTTCTGCATCTCTGACTTGAGTTCTGATATGATGAATAAATTCTGCTGTATCTTCTTCTGATCTTGGTTCATCAACTGTTGCAGGTTTTCCTTCTCCCTTGTTACTATTTGTAAGGCTGTTGATTGCTCCTCTAACAGCACTTTCCACTTCGTTGTAGTATCTTGCAAGTTCTCCTGATTCACAGGATTCTGTGGACTGCTCTCCTTCCCTATATTCTCTTTCCTGTCTTTTAAATTCATCTAATAATGCCTCCTTTCCCACCTGCAGGTGAAATGTCTTTTCTAAATTTGTATTACGAACTTTTTTCCCTTCTTCATTTTCAAAGGTAATATGTTTTCGCCGATCAGACCAATTCACCTTCCATCCTTTGTTTCTCATATTTTTAATGAAATTCACTTTGCTAGTACATTGTGCCATAGCATCTATGACTGCCATAGCACATTCCACTACATAACTTTTCTTTGATTCATTTTGTAGTAAATGGTATTTATCTTTTCCCCATGCGATTACATGTCCCTCATCTAAAGATTTTCCTGAAAAGTCCTTTCCTTTTTCTGCCACACGAAGTCCTCTGTCTATACACATTTTATTGGTAAATTGTTTCATCCGCTCCAAATCATATTTTGTGGTATGTAATTTATGTCCATCCTCATAATTAACAGAATTAGTAACTAAGTGACAATGGATATGGTCACGATCTCTATGTACTGTCACCACCGTTTGAAAGCCTACAAACCATTTATCAGCAAATTCTTTTCCAAAATCCAAAGCTTCTTCCAATGTAATCTGTTCATCCTGATGCCATGAAATAATATTATGTGCATACATACGTCCTGTATCTTTGCCCCAAATCCTTTTTTCTTGTAAAAAAGATTGATAAACATCATCATAGTTAATACTGCTATAAGCATATGGACCAGTAATGTAGCTTAATGCTTCACTTGTTTTTTCTTTCTTCAAAATGTACTCTAAACAATTTCTCATTGCTCCATGACTCTTTGTTGACTTATTAATTGTCTTATTAATTGCCAATGCCAATCACACTCCTTCTTAATTTCACCAATTTCTGTACCAATAACTTGCATCTCCATACTACTTGGTAAGTTACCTGTTCTATTAGCTATATAAGCCATTTGATTAATATTTGTTGCTACACCTCGGACTTGCTTCACCAACTCCCCTAATGTCCTATTTACTTCTTTTAATGCTCTAGTATCTTCTACTGTTGCTATGGTAACCCCTTTCATTGCATTGATCATAAAAGACTGTTGGGTCTGCCCTGTTTGTTTTAAGTTCTGTTGCAAAAATGCATGTTCTTCTGCATTCATTCGCACTGTAATTACTTTATTTCTTTGTCTCACCGCTTTTCTCCTTTGATTTATTTTGACCTTGATTAGCAAGAAATGAAACTTCTGCTAAAAGGGATCCAAGGGAAGTATTCCCTGGCAAGTTAAGAAAGAGCCAAAGGCTATTTCGATGCAATATGGCTTGCCATTTTGCGAAACTTGCCTATCATCCACTACTCATTTTCACAAGATTTCTAAAATTGATGATAGTGGTTTTATGGTTTTTAATCGGGAAATACCAACACCTTGCCCTAGGATAAAATCATCCTGCTACAAACACTCCCGATTAAAAATCATATGGCTATAAAAGCCATCCATCCATTGACCTTTTGCTATGATGTGTGACATATTTTTTATTTGTATAACAAATTGTAACCATTATTTTTTTCATATATTATTTGTCCTACCAATTGTCATACAATACCATTCATTCTGTCACACATATGGTAGATGTCATTTTAGAGGTTCTGTAGATAAGAAAATGCTTCTTCTGGTATATCATCACTTTCCTTTTCTATTATTTGCATTTTCTTTTCCACTGTTTCTCTATCATTTGATGCATCCGCTATGTTAAAATTCTCTTTTCTGATATCATCAATATCTTTTACTACAACACTTTTCAATAAGGCATTGACTACTGATTCCACAATTACATTTACAAGTTTCTTGTCATGTTCCTCCAAAGATTGCAAAAATAATTCTCTTTGTTTCTCTGCCTGTTGTTCCATGTATGTTGTAATGATTTCCTGCATGTTTTCCTGTTGATTCATTTCCTCTTGCATTTTATGAAAATCCTTTAATACCATTTTAATGTATGCTCCACTACTGCTATAAGTTTCTTCACCTGCACCTCTACCATGCCGTATAATGGCATCATATAAGGCCTTTTCATCCTCATGTGCTATGTTTAATCGAAATGATATTGTTTTCTGTAATTCCTTTTTTCCTGCCATATACATCTCCCATTTCCTATGTGTTCACTTCTCATTATGTATTTTTAGATTTTTCGTATCTGCCTTGCTAAGAACTCATACCCCTTTGCATTTGCTCGTACATCCTCTAAACAATGAATGTTAATTCCTCTTTGTGAACCATACTGTTTCATTACTAAAGCACCACCGCCTGTATATACTACAGGAATCATTTGTAAATCAAATCCCAATTCTGATAATTTTGCTTCAATTCTTTTTGCAAATTCTAACAACCCTAGTTGAATGATATCTTTACATTCATCTGGCATCATCACATCTTGTCCCATGATTATTTGATGAATCATATCCTCACTCACCCTGCGATTGCAATTCTGAAATACTGTATTTTTTATGTTCTCCATACATTGAATCAAGGCTTCTGGAATGGAAGTACTCTCACTTTCAATTGGCACATAATTTCTAGTGTGAATAATATCAATTGTCTTAGATCCAATATCTACAATTAAATTTTCTCTTCCGTATGCTCTTAATTTATCTGCAATAGCTGCATAACATTGAGGAAATACATACACATCTTGTATCTCAATGCTATAATTACGACCAAAAAACTGAAATTTTAATTCCCCCTTTCTCAACAAATACTGTTGAAATTCCAATTTTTCTTTTCCCAGTCTACTAAAAGGTAATCCTACTGCTAATATAACATTTGCACTATGTTTTTGATAAACATCTAATTCTTTGGCTATGGCTACTAAGGTTAACAGAAAATAATTATCATCTTCTGTTTTTGTTTCCATCATAGGAAGTCTTCCTTCTCCTACTTTGTAATTATTTCCGTCAAATACTAATGTATTGGTGGAAAGTGTTGCTTCTCCACCTAATTTCTCCACTCCATTCTCAAATGTACTGTGTGGTGTCTTCATCATACAAAATCCATGGTCAATACCTACTATTAATAAATTTTTATCACTTATATACATAACTTTTCTCCATTTCTAATTTTCTATTTCTTCTTTTTGCTTCTCTTCATTGATTCCATATATACCATCCAAAAGTAATAAAATCATTTTCAAAGATTCTAAACATTTCTCATCTAATTCATCCACTACCTGCATATGACATATCTGGTTATCAATCTTTTTCATAGTTCTTTTCATCTCATCGAATGTTCTCACATTCCCTGTAACATGAATTTTTTGGTACATACAACTTTGGATAAAGTAATCAGATTTAGATAATCCACTTAATAAAATCCGATTATCAATAAATTCCTTTTCTTCTTCTGACACTCTAAAATTAATAATTATATTTCTTCTCCGATTTTTTTCTGTCACTTTCCCCTTTGCATTAGATAATAGTTTACTTCTTCTATAAATTTTACTCATTCATCTGCTCCTCTTTAAATGCAATATCCAATCTCTTTGCCATATTTTTTTGAACAGATGGGTATAAATGGGAATACCTTTCCGTAATCGTTACACTTTCATGTCCAAATCTTTCAGCTATCTGCACAGGTGAATAGCCTAAATCAATAAGAAGTGCACAACTAGAATGCCTGAGATCATGAACACGTATTCTTTTGACACCACTTGCCTTTGAACCCCTGTCCATTTCATGATGAAGATAACTTTTTGTAACTTGAAATAAACGACTAGTTTCATCAACTTTATAGAGAGAATCAAAGTAATCTTGTATTTCGTCACATAAGAATTCTGGTAAGTCAATTTTTCGATTACTTTTTTCTGTTTTAGGTGATGTAATTGTAGGCTCTCCCTTAATTACTTGATACGTTTTATTTATTCTCAATATCCCATTTTGTAAATCAAAATCCTCTCTTGTTAAGGCAAGCATTTCCCCACATCGAATTCCTGTCCAATATAGGATTTGAAATGCATAATATGATATCGGTTTTTCTTTCATTACATCTGAAAATTTTAGATATTCTTCTTTTGTCCAAAAGAGCATTTCTTTTCCTTTTGCCTTTCCCATTTTTCTATTTACAATACATGGATTTTTAGGCAAATCATAATATTTTACCGCATGATTGAAAATTGCATTTAGTTGATTTTGTATGGTTCTAAGATAAGTTAATGAATACCCTTTTCCAGTATCATCTCTTACCCCTAACAATGTATTTTGCCATTGTAATACATCCGTAGCACTGATTTCTGAAAGACTCTTATTTTCAAAATATGGTCGTATATGGGTCTCAATTATGTATTCCTTAGTTACAGAGGTGCTAATCTTTAATTGTGGTTTCATGTCATTCATATAAACTTTGATAAATGTTCCAAATCCCATATTTATATCTTTACTTGTTTTAAAAATAAATTCATTCTCATAAGCTAGTGCCTCTTTCTTTGTTGCAAATCCTCTTTTTTCATGCTTCTTTTTTTCACCTTTCCAATCTTTATAATACACTGCAACTCGCCATGTATTCCCCTTATATCCATTCCATTTATCTTTATAAACTGCCATAATTTTTATCTCCCTCTACTAATATGGATTTCCTCTTAAATGCTTTATGTAATCATCTGATAATTTTGTCTGAGCTTCTATTGTCCCTACCAAACTTATCGTATATAGTGTAGAAATCAAATATGCTGACATATTTTTTATACCTAATTCTGCATCTACAATACGATTGAGAACATCACCTATATGCTCATAAGAAAGTTTCAAAAACTGCGACTTTACGATAGCCCACGGATATTCTGTATCCTTGATTACTACTTTTTTTCTTGGATAACATACCATATCACAAATAACATCATATATTTCATGAACCATTTTTATTTCACTCTCACCATATTGGCTTGCACTTTCAAGTAACCACTCTAGTTTTATATTGTCTGCAATCAAATCTTTATAAAATTTAATCTCTCCCTCTATCACGTCATCTTCACCCGATAGATTAATGGATTTTGTATTATCCTTTTTAATATTCTGTTTTATATTATTAGTATTATATTGCATTGCATTTTCCGTAACGGATACATCATGTTGGTTTTCCCGTAATGATTTTTCCATATTGGCTTCTCCATGTTGGTTTTTCCCTGATGGTAAAGTATTTTCCATTTTCTTGTCTGTAAATACTTCAATTTCACTAGTATATTTTCCATTTTTACTACGTGTTTTTGTTCTTTCCATATACCCTGTTCTCTCCAAATTCAAAATAGAACTTCTTATCGCATCTACTCCATCTGGAACTATTGCACTTAAACCTGCAATACTAAATTCCCATCCATCAGGTAAACTACAGATAGTACAGAGCACTCCTCGATCTTTCATAGACAGCTCTTTATCACGAAGTACACTGTTACTAATCATGGTAAAATTCTTTTGTGTTTTATTTTTCAAAACTGCCATAAATTACTCCTTCCATAAATTTATTTTTCTCGTTATTGCACTCCAGTCAACAAACAAGCTTCTTCGTACCAAATTCTATTTACTTTTCCCGATACTACAATTGCCTTTGGATTTTGTGCTTTCATTTCTGAATTCAACTCCTTAATGACTTCATATGCTTTTGCTCTTGAAACTCCAAGATCTGACTTAATAGTATCTACACCTATAAATAGTGGTAATCTTTTATCCATCATATTTTCCATCTCCTTTCCTAAATCTTATATTTAATAATTATTAGTATTTACTATATTGACTAGTATATCATATTATTATTTATTGTCAATATTAGTTTTTGTTATATTTTTTACTTTTCTGTATAAATATTCTATTTTATCTGTTAAAATGGTATATAGAATAAGTCAAAAATTTTTATGGAGGTTTCTTATGAGTATACTGGATGGTAACAAAGACAATATCTTTGGAGAACGACTAAAGAATTTACGCACTATAATAATGCAAAAAACTCAGAAAGAATTTTCTGAGTTCATATCGATACCACAACCAACATTATCAGCTTATGAAAGTGGAAGAAATAAGCCGACTGTGGATGTGGTTATAACAATTGCAGATAAATGCAACATTTCTATAGATTGGTTGTGTGGGAGAGACGAACAGACTCATCTAGCCTCTCTTGGTGATATTATGGGATTTCTTTTTGAATTATATGAAACAAAAGAATTTTCATGTAAAACCGTAGTTCACGATCGTGTTGATATAGAGCATACTGCTGAGACAGATGATGCTAATCGCAATTGGATTCAAATGATGTTCTACCATTGTGAGAATAGAAAAAATCCAGACAATATCTATAGCCAAAATATCTGTTCTATCATTAAAAAGGTGTCTGAACTTCATGGCAGATTGATTAATTATGATTACCCTCAAGATTATTATGATTCTGAAAAAAAGAAATTAATTGAAAGTTATCAGGACTTCCCAATTACTAAAGTGGATTTTTCTGGAATTACAGAAGAAGAACGTTTTAAGATGAGAAATGAAATGATGCGATTGGAATGGGAAAAGGAGATGCCATAACACAATCAGATATCATGGATTTTATAGACATTTTATAGACGAAGAAAACGGGAACGCCCTATTTACAGGCGTTCCCGTTGTTTTCAACCTACTCGAATTCAATCGTTCCCGGTGGCTTACTAGTCAAGTCATACATGACTCTATTCACTCCACGAACTTCATTGATAATTCTACTCATTACTTTATTTAATACTTCATACGGTATCTCAGCTGCCTCAGCTGTCATAAAATCAATCGTATTCACCGCCCTCAGCGCAACAGCGAAGTCATAAGTTCTTTCATCACCCATAACTCCTACAGAGCGCATGTTTGTTAAGGCTGCAAAATATTGTCCAATTCCACTTGCGATGCCTGCTTTGGCGATTTCGTCACGGTAGATGAAATCGGCTTCTTGTACCATTTTTACTTTTTCGGCTGTTACTTCTCCAATAATACGGATACCAAGTCCTGGACCTGGGAAAGGTTGTCTGAATACAAGGTATTCTGGGATTCCTAGTTCTAGACCAGCTTTTCTTACTTCATCTTTGAATAAATCACGAAGTGGTTCAATGATTTCTTTAAAATCTACACAGTCAGGTAATCCTCCTACGTTGTGGTGAGATTTAATCACTGCTGATTCTCCACCAACACCGCTTTCCACTACGTCTGGATAAATAGTTCCTTGTACAAGGAAGTCTACTTTACCGATTTTTTGTGCTTCTTCTTCGAATACGCGGATGAATTCTTCGCCGATAATTTTTCTCTTAGCTTCTGGTTCTTCTATGCCTTTTAATTTTGCATAGTATCTCTCTTGTACGTTTACACGAATAAAGTTTAAGTCGTAATCACCTTCTGGTCCGAATACTGCTTCCACTTCATCTCCTTCATCTTTTCTAAGGAGTCCATGATCTACGAATACACAAGTTAATTGGCTACCGATTGCTTTTGAAAGAAGAACTGCTGCAACAGAAGAGTCTACACCACCTGATAAAGCACATAATACTTTTCCATCTCCTACTTTTTCGCGAATGGCTTTGATTGATTCTTCCACAAATGAATCCATTCTCCAGTCACCGCTGCATCCGCATACGTTGTATACGTAGTTCGATAACATTTTCGTTCCTTCTACTGTATGTAATACTTCTGGATGGTATTGGATTGCATATAATTTATTTTCTTGATTTTCAGCTGCTGCCACAGGGCAATCTGCTGTATGAGATGTAATTTCAAAACCTGGTGCTATTTTAGAAATATAGTCAAAGTGGCTCATCCAACATATTGTTTTTTCTGACACACCTTCATAAATAGGTGATGTTGCTTTATCCACAATCACTTCTGTCTTTCCATATTCACGAACATCAGCCTTTTCAACTTTACCACCTAAAATGTGCATCATAAGTTGTGCACCATAGCACAATCCTAACACAGGAATACCTAGTTCGAACAATTCTCTTGAATATGTTGGAGAATTTTCTTCGTAACAGCTATTTGGTCCTCCTGTTAAAATAATTCCCTTGGGATTCATTTCTTTGATTTTTTCAATATCTGTTTTATATGAATATATTTCACAGTATACATTACATTCACGTACACGACGTGCTACCAATTGATTATATTGTCCACCAAAATCGATTACAATTACCAATTCTTTTTTCAAATTTTCCTCCGTTCTAAATTAGAAGCCATGGAACTTTCTGCTTCCAACTAACACTTGTCCTATTTTTTAACATCATATAGATATTCGCTCTATCCACATCTGTCTGGTTCGTTACAGTTCACACGTGACCTCTAACTCTGATTCTTAATTATACGAAAAACCCTGCAACTTGACAAGTCTTAACGCATAATTTTAACACATAATTAATATGTACTGTTGTATTTTGCAGCGACTCAGTAAAATATATCGAAGGCATGCCCATTTAAAGCACAATTTTTTGCCATTTTCCTCTTTGATATCGAATCACTAAGAAAACACTACGTACAGCCCAGTCAATTGTCATCGCTACCCAGATGCCAAATACTCCCATTTCCAAGGTAACACCTAAGATATAGCTAAATAAAATTCTACACATCCACATAGATATCATACTAATTACCATTGGATAGACAGCATCTCCTGCTGCCCTTAATGCGTTTGGCAAGGTAAAAGAAGGCGCCCAGATAAACATACAGCAAATGCCATGGTAGATAAGAATATTTTTTGTGATGCTTGCTGTTTCTGGTGACAAATGATAAATATTTAAAATCAATGGCAAACATAGTATGACAACACCACTACAGAGTATCATACCGATATATGCATATTTCATTAATAGTTTTGTATAATATTTTGCTTCTTCAATGGCTCTAGATCCCATACAATGAGACACCACCGTAAGCATAGCAAAGTTAATAGATACTCCTGGCAATATTTGGAATAATGCTATATTGTTGGAAACTGCATTGGCTGCAATAGCTATAGTTCCAAATCCTGCCACCATGCTTAACACTAAGATTTTACCTAGCTGGAACAAGCTATTTTCTAACCCATTCGGAATACCTATAATACATATCTTATGAATAATCTGGAAGTCTAATTTCCAGCTACTATCTTTCTTCATATGTACATCTAGCTTCGGATTAAACAAAAGAGTCGTTACTACGATAGCGGCAACCACACGTGAAATTAGGGTTGGAATGGCCGCACCTTCTACCCCTGATTCCATCCCATAGATCATAATTGCATTTCCTGCTACATTGATAAAATTCATAAGAAATGAAATTTGCATAGGTACCTTTGAATTGCTCATAGCACGATACACTGCCGCTCCTGTATTGTAAATTGCTATAAACGGAATGGAATATGCCGTAATTCTAAGATAGATTGATGCATCGCTCATAACTTCTGGGGTAATGCTACCAAATACCACTGTTAAAATAAATTGTTGGCAAGCTAGTAATAGTACCATGATGCCCACAGACAATAGGGTATTGAATAGGAAAAGTTGTTCTGTCACTTTTCCTGCTTTTTCTTTCC
>JAWXVD010000101.1:0-12358 GCA_044425705.1 Eubacteriales bacterium
GAAGTTTCTAAATCTCACACGTTCTTTTGGGTCAAGTCCTGCTGTTGGTTCATCTAAAATCAAGATTTTAGGGTTATTAAGCAATGCTTGAGCAATACCTAAACGCTGTTTCATACCACCTGAAAATGTTTTGATTTTCTTTCTTGCAACATTAGATAATGAGACAACTTCAAGGAGTTCTCTAGTTTTTATTTTTGCCTGCGATTTTGTAAGACCCTTTAAACTTGCCATATAGTACATGAAGTCAAGAGCAGTAAATTCGGGATAATAGCCAAAGTCTTGAGGTAAGTAACCAAGAGCATCACGATATTGTTCTTCTTGAACGTCAATTCCATTGAATTTAACTTCTCCACTCGTAGGTTTTGATATTCCACATATCATACGCATTAATGTAGTTTTACCTGCTCCATTTGCACCTAGTAGTGCATAAACACCACTAGTAAGGTGTAGGGATAACCTATCAACAGCAATTTTATTTTTGTATTGTTTTGTAATTCGATCTATAACAAGTTCCATTGTAATTCCTCCTGTGATTTAATAAATTGTTTTATACTATAGCTAAAAAGAATAATCAGTAACATGAATATGATATTCCAAACGATAGCCAAATTCGTATTATAGATGAAGCTATAATGAGTGGATAATAGCGTAATTGCAACACTAATTGTGCCACTCACACCTGCACAAATATAAATTGTATCTATTGAATGGAATTTAGATATTAGCATAAGACTTATATAGCTTGAAAGCAAATATGGAACGCTTATATAAACTACATTTCGAAAAGCACCAAAATCACTTTTTGTTGCTATACACACGAAAAAGACCAACATAATAAAACTGACTAGACCTAGTACACCTAATCGCATAAGCATTATTTTGGATAAATTATATCTACAGCAAAACTCCATCTCAGCCATATTATATGCTCTATCCTTAAAAAGTTCAGTAATAACGCATAACGAAAATAGTGGGAATATAGCGGAGACTATTGCTACAACATTTATTGCAATATCTGTATATACCGTATATAAAAAAGCAAAGCAAGAAAAAAGTATAAATGTAACCCATATTCGCTTTCTGATGAATTTAACTTGTGAAATAAAGACCTCACTAAATTTTGCTTTTGGGTAGGACATACTATCAATAAATTTTTCCATCTCGCTATCGATTGGGGCTGGTGGTGTATATGAAAGTTTTAAAAGTGAATCCAATCTCTTATCCATAAAAATCCTCCTTTCTTAAAACATTTTTTAGTTTCTTTTCAATTACATTAAGCTTTCTGTAAACAGCAAATCTTGAAATTTCTAAATATTCTGCAATTTCTCCTATACCTAGTTCGCCTGTATACTTAAGTAATACAATTTCCTGCTCATCACTATTTAATGTTGAAACAGCAGCTCGAACAGCGATAACTGTTTCAAGTTGTTCTGATGTGTCATCTGACAATTCTATTAAATCATCAATATTGACTGTTTGCCTATTCTGTCTAAAATAATAGTTGCAATTATTTCGTGCTATAGTATAAAGAAAAGCAAGTTTTTTCCCTTTTTCGAGATAATGTGTAGTTTCAAAATATTTAAGAAACGTTTCTTGTGTTAGATCTTGTGCTACATCCCGGTTATGTACTTTGAAATAACAAAACGCATATATTTTTTTATATTCTTCTTTTAACTCTAAAGACATAAAAACCTCCTTCCTATATATTGTTTAATACATGAACATAGTAAAATGTGCGGGTAAAATAAATAATTTTAAAAAATATTTATTTTAAAGATACAAGTAGGCATCTATTTTAGATCTACAACTAAAATTGCTATACGAGAAATCAGCCAAGCATTGTATACTCGACTGATTTAAGTTTTAACTATAAACTATTTCACTAAAAACAAATTCCTCTATCTGCACCACAATCCCATTCATTTTTTGCACCCATAAGAGTTGGTTTGTGGATTTTAATTCCTCTGTAACACCTTGCTTTGCCTTGTACTGTGGTATCAAGTTATCTAGCATACTTTGTGCCTGCTCCTGCACATCTCGCAAGTGAGAGTGAAGTTCACCCTTTAGCATTAGATGATTATATAAGGCTTGCCTATGTTCCTTTAGGTAGCTTTCTCTAAGCATTCCATACTTTCCAAGTGGTCTATCATCTATTTCCGTTTCA
Source organism: Eubacteriales bacterium (assembly GCA_044425705.1). Lineage (GTDB taxonomy): Bacteria > Bacillota > Clostridia > Lachnospirales > Lachnospiraceae > JAWXVD01. The sequence goes on from JAWXVD010000101.1 coordinate 2,165, forward strand.
TCATCAAACTGCCCTAAGTTTGGTACATAGTAGTCACCACATTTGATGTAAGTACCACCCATTTTCTCAAATAAACTTTGCTCCATATCCTCACACTCCTTGTTCGTCATATCGTCTATCGGTAAATGTTTCAACCATTAGCCTTGTACCTAAAATAAATCCCTCTTTGAACTTTTCCACTTCAAAATGTCCACTGATTTCATTATTCAACTTTAGGTAATCTTCAAATAGTTGTTTGCCCTCGCCACCAAGTTGTGCTAAGATTTTTTCTTGCATATCGCAAGAGGTCTTTGTTAATTTTCGGTATTCTTTTGATAGTGGTAGCTTGCTTTCTTCCCAAGGTCTAACACCACCAAAATATAAAGCATAAAATATACTGTGTTTTTCTAACATCTTTATCCTCCTTAGTCCTCATCGTCCTCCACGAGAGCAATAACATCGGATAAATCACATTCTAAAGTTTCACATATCTTCACAATAGTAGTGAGAGAAACGTGCATACCCTTACCCATATTGGCAATGTGATTTGTGGTAAGCCCTGCTTGTCTTTTTAGTTCGAGCTTGCTCCAATTTCGATCGATTAAGGTTTTCCATAAGGGTTTATAACTAATTTTCATACTTGTTTTCCTCGCTTTTTCAGTGTGATTTTAGGGTAAAATTCATGTAAAATTACCATTTTTCCCATTATATCACACTAATCATGAAAACACAAACTATACTTGATAAATCACTTCTAAAAATGCAGAAAACACAAACTTTTTATAATCAACTATTTAGGTGTCAAGTGTTTGATTCCTTGACTTTTTGCACCCGGATTATCATTCCCATACCCTTCTAATAAGTTGATTGCACCCCAAATTCCAAGACCTCCGCCAAGTGCGATTACCAATGTTTGTAATACGTTAATGGCTTCATTAAAAAATGCCATACCGTTGGCTGTTGCCAAAACCATATATACTCTCACATAAGTTGTTTGTGCTGTTAATAAAATATTTGTCATATTGATTCCTCCATGTTTTTTCTATTATTTTGTTATTTCATACATGTTAATGATTATTGATAGCAATCATAGGCATCACCCCCTTTCATTGCACGAAAAAAAGCACTTATCGACCTTTTTAAAGTCAATAAGTGCTTCTTGAATTTATAGTTATTTAATTTAATAAAAAGTATACCATGCGATATTCCACATTATTTCAGTATCTTATCTATAGGCGTTCCTATTATTCCTCTTTTTTTCAATTTACCCTTGAAAGTGCGAAAAACAGTAGACCTGCATAAACCATGTATGCTATAATCGCTACGTTACCGCCCTATATCTGGTATCAGAAAGGGGGTGTAGAATTGGACATACTCGTATCTGTTATTGCGACAGTTGTGGGTGGTGTAGTTTGCCACTATATCATCAAATGGTTAGATAGTCGCAAGTAATAATCGGTAACTAGCCTACAGATGCTCGGCTGTATAAAACGAGAAGAAAACCCAGTAGCAGCCACTACTGGGTTTTCGTTTTGGTGTAGATTTGGTACTCATATCTGTTTTGCCTAGGCACATTATAGCATATGCAGAAAGTGATTGCAATATTCGTTCAAGAAAATCCCAACACCCTTAAATAAAAAAATAACCATAATAATATTTTACTATTATGCTACATCCACCTTACCCAAGTGATATGTTTCCACTTTATCATTTATTTATAAAACATATTGATTGCATTTGATGCAGGAATTCCAAGTGTGGATAAAATCGTCTCTGCCTGTTCTTATCCATCGGGTTCTATTCTTGCGTATAAATTTGCTGTTTTTGCCATATAAAAAACTCCCTTCAATGTGACTTATATTTTTCATATGCTGTTGACTGTACAATAGCAATACAAATTTATATTCATAATAAAAAACCTGCTAAGATTACTCCGCAGGCTGTTCTTTACTTTATTGTAAATAATTCACTTTCATTTTCTATTAAATCTTCCACTAAGTACTTAGCATCCAAATTTTCTATTCCATATTTATTTCCTGCTATCTGTTCCGATAATCGACTAGAATAATAAATATCCATGGCTTTTCTAATATCTATATCCTGTACTGTTGCAAGAAATAATATGATATCTTGCTCTAGATTTTGTTTATATACAGTATCTAATTCTAATTTATTTGTCATATCATTTCACCTCATTTGACTTTTTGAATACCAATACTTTATCTATGATTTCTTGATTCACTATACATATTTGATCATTCATTTTATAATATCTTAATTCATCAAGTACTTTTTTCTTCGACCACAAACCTCTAAAATACATATCAACCGTTTTAAAAACATCATCATCTGCAACATTTCCAATTACAATATCATACTCTTGATTTCTTGGTTCTCCCTTGCGACACGCACATACAAATTCCAACCATTGTTCATTTTCATTCTCAAATGATAACACGTTCAATTCTTTCCAACATTCTAACAATTCATACTCGTTAATAATACCTACTTTCCCTTGTCTACTTCCTTTACGAATCGCCCATTGTCTTGCTTGATTTTCATAAGTTGTTAGGTAGAACCCTTTACCAAAATCCAAATAATTCTTTGAAAACTTTATATCCGGATTTTTAATTATCTGCGTACTCCCATGATAAACAATCATATACTAACACCTTTCTCTCTCACAAATTCTGTGATATCTTCTACCAAATATTCTTTTCCTAAAGTATGCAACGTATCATAACAAGGAATCACATAATCATCAAGAATCCCTGTGCTATTTAATATCTTATATACAGATACTGGTGACATATTCCATTTATCAGCTAGACTGTATAAAATATATATTGAAAATTGTAATTCTTTTTTTTCAGACATCTGTAAGACTCCTCTTCTTTTCTTTAAATTATACACCAAAAGTAATAACTTTAAAAGTAAACTTAGGAAATCCGAACAATAACATTATCTTACTTTTTATGCTACATCCACCTTCCCCAAGTGATAAGTTTCCACTTTATCATTTGCCTTCAGTTTTAATTTTCTGTCAATTGCGTTGCAATAGCTTACCGCACTCAACTACAATACTTCCTTTAGGTTATGTTTTGTCAAAACCGAACTTATAAATAAAAAAGTACAGCCTACGTTTATTCTTTGTAGGCTGTACTTTTACATATTCATTACTTTTTGTTCAAAAGCTTCTTCTGTATCTACAAATACATATGGCTCATATTCTCCATATGCTGACGGTCTACTAATTGTTACCAGTTGCACTACCTCTTTGTTAGAAGCTTTATATAATTTTGATTTAAAACTTGCCAAGGCTTTTCCATGTTCTGCTTTTAAAGCAATACAACCAGTCTCTTCAAATTTCTTAGCTATTAGATAACACATGATTTAACACCTCCATAAATTCTGTTTCCGTCTTAATATTTCCACTTTCATAATTTTGACGCATAGCTTTACCAAGTTCAGAATTATAATCTTTTTTCTTATAAATATACTTATGCAACCAATTATTTAATTGCCTATCATAAAAGGTATTGTATTGAATTTCTATTGGATAATATGAATTATCTACTTGAAAATATACATGTACACCCCTATATCCATCATCATTTGCTTTTCCTTGTGTCATGTCCGCAATTCTAATATTCTCATTTTTTTCTAATGCAAGAACTTCAGTATAATTATCACATAACCCACGAAATCCCAAAATATCATTGAAAACTTTTCTTGTTTGATGTTCTGGATAGTAACGTTTATATTTATATTCTACAGATTGCATACTTTTAATCCTATAGTCCATCCTAATTTGTTGTAGCAATTCTGTATTATCTAAATATTCAATATATTTTTCAATATCAGACATTAGCATTTTATGTTCAAAATAATGTAAATTTTTCTTCAGCGATACATCTAGTGATGTTTGATATGACAATTCACGTAACAACTCTAAGGACAATCCATCTTTTTCTAGAATCATAAATACCCACCTATTTGAAATTATTTATTTTATTGTCTAATTATATGTTATACAATTAATAAATGCAATCTTCATTTAGAGAATAATTTATTCATAAAATGCGGAACTACCCAATTAGGTTGCATTTTATCACAACCCTATCTTATTTTTATGCTACATCCACCTTCCCCAAATGATAAGTTTCCACTTTATCATTTGCCTTCAGTTTTAATTTTCTGTCTAAAAATTTCTGTATATCGAAAGTGTTTTTCACATCATAATCTGATAAATATTTGTAATTTGGATGTTTGGTAATATCGTATTTATCACTAAAGAATGGCCGTACACCTCTAATCTGAAGAATACACTTCCCTCCATCCATAACTGCTAGTTCATCCATTGACATTAGTTCTTTGCCAAGTTTTTGATAATTTAAACCATAGCTTCGATTGCTACCTCTTGTATCAGAAGTGTTGTAACTATCAATGGTTTCCTTGCCCATTGTCTCTGTTAAATCTTTTAATGTAGTTTTCTCTTTTCCACCCAAAAAGACCATGCTATCACAATTGCCTATAATTGTGTCTGCATGGTCTTTATATAGTGCCTTTAACTGACTTTGTGCCTGCAATACAAGGCAGGCTGAAATCTCCCGTGATCGAATGGTAGCCATAAGTTTCTCAAGGTTTGGTATCTTTCCAATATTGGCACACTCATCAATCAAACAACGCACATGAACAGGAAGTCTACCACCATACACATCATCTGCTTTATCGCATAATAAATTGAAAAGCTGTGTATAACACATAGACACTAAGAAATTAAAGGTGGAATCTGTATCACTAATAATGATAAACAAGGCTGTTTTTCTATCACCTAATTTATCTAGTTCTAATTCATCGTACTCAGTTACATCACGAAGCTCCTTAATATCAAAGGGAGCAAGCCTTGCACCACCGGAAATTAAAATTGACTTAGCTGTTTTTCCCGATGCTAATTGTCAAGGACTTTTTAATCACTTAGTAAACTATTTTTATAATTATCACAGTCATCTAATACCATTCTTTTGATTTTATCATCTATCGTTTCACTAGTATTTTCATTGAAATGCACATTGATGTTGTAAGTGATTCCACCAATTTTATGAGTGAATGTTCCTTGTGGTGAAGAATTAGGTACTGATTTTGCTGTTTGTTCTGTCATATAATTTGTTCCTTTCTGTATTTTCCCATAAAAAAACAGGACAAATTTTCTTGTGAATTTGCCCCATAATTTTACTATTTTATTTAATTTTTGCTTGAATATAATGCTCATAATCTCACAAATTACGCAATTCATCATTCATTACCCAAACCATATCTTCACTCCAAAGATGTGGTAAAACTCCGATAATAGAATTAGTGTTTAGTAGTCCATATATATGTGGATATTTTCTACCACAATTATCTAAATCCTCCCACAAAATTTCAGCTTCAACTTTTTCCGTATCAATTAATAGCAACACCATTTCTTTAGTTTCATTCTTAAAGTTAGGTGCTACATTTTTATAAGTATCGATGTCAGAACAGTGTATGAAACCACATTTTTCAATATACGTTTTACCGTAATATTCTTCTTTAATATATTCATTCCAAATTTCTTTTGTAAGCGTATGAAGTATAATCATTTCACTCACCCTTTCCCATTATATAAATAACCTCATATATTCCATGAGGTGTTTGTGTTCCCTACAGTTTACCACTTTTCCCACAAACATTCTAGCTCTTTACAATAAATTATCGTTTCTATTCCTATCTTTCATTGGTTGTAAAATTTCCTCTCGTGTCTGTTCTTCTAGCACCTTTTTTATCTTTTCAGCAGTACCTATTTCCTCTTTTAATGCGTTCAGTTTCCACTCACATATAGAGATTGTATCTTCAAGAGCTACCCTCTCCTTTTTCCATTTTGACACATTGATTTTTTTCTTTTCATTAGCATATTGTCCCAACATTTTCCCTTGTTTTAAAGCCATTTCTATCTGTACATGATATTTTTCAAAATACTTTTTCTGTGCCTTGCCTTTTAAAGATTGATATTTTTTCTTGTAAGGTAAATTTTTCTGATATTGTTCCCCACATTCTATCCGTTTATCTATCTCAACAATCGTATTTTTGCACTGTTTTATCTCTTTTTGAATGGCATAAAAACTGGCATTTAATTCGCTGATTTTACTAGCAAATTCTTCTACTGTTTCAATCTTATGACAACGGATAAAGTTCCACATATTCATCTTGGATTGTAATGCTTTCAATCGTTGGTTGCTTGTTTTCCCCACTATTTTATTATTTTGAATATTGGCTAAAACAGAACCTTTTACATCTGCACTGGCAAGGTCTAGTGGCTGTGCTTTTAATTCTCTTTGCCACTTCATCAGTCTTGTAATTCTCGCTCTTAATATCTTAATTTCTTTATTATCCTCTGTGATTTGTCGATTGATATTCCCTCTATCAGTTACCATGCCTTTTTGCTCCATTTGGCACACTTGCACTCCTAAATGGATGGATGGGATTTGATGGATGCCTTGTCTTTCATAACTACGATGATCAATCCGTTCTGTATGTCCTAATTTTTCTAGGTAATGATTGCAATGCTTACTCCAATTTTTTCTCCATAATTCCGCATTAGTCTGCTCGTTCCAATCGGTTGTATTTACCTTAACAGACTTCCAATTTCCACTGGAAAGTTTGATGCGATTACCACTATCATCTAGCACATATTCTTTTCTTGATTTCGCTCCCCATTTTCCATCTTCCTCTATTGGTCGCATAGTCAACATGATATGGCAATGGGGATTACTTGGGTCTTTATTGTGAATACATAAATCGGCTATCATTCCCTTAGAAACAAAATTTGTATTGCAATAATCAATCATCATTTTTTGCCATAGCTCTTGCGGTACTTCCTTAGGAATTGCTACTTCAATTTCTCGTGCTAATTGACTCTTTTTGGTGTTCTCTATCTTCTCCACTGCATTCCATAACACACTGCGGTCTGCATACTCTTTTGGTGCATGAGATGGTAATAAAATTATACTGGAATGGATGCCACCTTTCCTAGTAAAATCATGAGTTTCTCCATCATACTCATTATATATTTTCGTGCCACTTCTATAAGCAGCTGAAGCCACTGCTGACTTCCCTTTTCCTCTACTAATTACCTTAATACTACAGTGATAAATAGCCATACATTGCTCCTTTGTTCTAATTAGACTTTATGAAAAAGACAATACTTTTTTCTAGTATTGTTTTTTCGTAAAGTACACAAGCCAATCTTCGGATTGGCTTTGGGGTTATGGGGAGTGTACTCCTACGTGAACTTGTTCACGTTTGCTTCGCAGAACGCATGCACCATTTTTAATGGTGTATAAGTGCGCCCTTGTAAACAAGGGACTTATTCTACCACACTAGAATTGCAGATTTTAGCAAGAATATTTTCAGCTTGCTGGGTCTGTAAACATGCCAATAGATATGCCTGCAACTGTTCATTTGATAGGGATATAATAGCGGGATGTGTGCTTTCTAAAATAGCACCTCGTTCAATTAATCTGCGTGTCCGCAATCGTTGTTCTTTTCCTCTTTCCCTCGATTCTAATTTCTCCAATAAATGTTCCTTTTGTTGTTTCTTTTCTTGTGCCTTTTCAAGTGCCATTTGGGTTGCTTTAATCTGCTCTACGATTGATTTTTTTTCCATTATTTTATCCTCTTTATCTTAAATTAGAGTATAGAAAAAGACGGAAACAATCTTACTTGCTCCGTCCAATTTTATTAGCTATATATTATCATTGAAAACTTTTATCTTGGAATACTTCTATCATTAATTTTGTACCTAAAATAAATCCATCTTTAAACTTTTCTTCTTCAAAAAATGCTGAAACACTAATATATGCTTGCATAAAATTTTCAAATACTTCTTTCTCACTGTCTGTCATAAATGCATTTATTTCATCTTGTAATTCTACCATTTTTTTAGCAATTGCATTGTACTCCTCTAACTTTGGTAGTTGACTTTTTGACCAAGGTGCAACTTCTCCATGATATAATGCTTTAAATATACTTCCTTCTTCCATTTTCATACCCCATATTCTTTCGTAAATTTTATACTCATTAATTTAGATGCTTTTTCCCATGAAAAGATATCACCACGAAACATCCCATCATACATAATTGTACCTACTGTCTAATTGTTCATCTTTGATGCTTTCTTTATATTCTTTAAGAGATATACTATTTTGGGATGGTAAATTTTCCCTCTGTTCCAATTCTCTAGCAAGCCTTTTGGCTTTGTTTTTTTCTTCCCACTCCTTTTGTTTTCCACTTTCTTTGCGTTTCAAATAATTCTTATGTAATTTTTCTTTTCTTGCATGAATTTTCTTTTGTTCTGCAAGTTCCTCTTCTGTCAATATCCTTTTTGATAACTCAAACTGTCCTATAAAATTAAAGTAAATATCAATAGTTTGTGTGGTATCTTGTTCTCCTTTTCTATCTCGTTCATGAACAATAATTTTCTCCACAAATTCATTGATCATTTTGATAGTAAGGTCATCAAAAGTGTCGTATTTAGTGATTAAATCAACAAACTGTTTTGCCCCATTTTTCCCACTTTCAAAATTTGATACAACTGTGTTTAATTGCTTGATTTCTTCTTCCAATTTTTGTTGTTCTTTTTCATATTGATTATTCAGTGTAAAATATCGTTTATCGTTTAACCTACCTAAAATATTGTCCTCATAAATACGTGCTATTAATACTTCAAGTTCATCTAACCTTTTATTACATAAAATAAGTTTTTTTTGCTGTTCCTTAACATCTTTATGCTGATTATCTGCCAATTTTTCTTGTATTTCCAGTGTAAACTTTTTCGCATCCACATCAATAGTTTTTTTAATGCCTTTCAGTGTTTCCCTTAATATTTCAAATATATTTTCTTCCTTGATACGATGTCCACTTTTACAATATGTTCCTATTGGTGTCTTGCTATAATTAGCACATACATAATTCGTTACTGGTTTATAGTTACAATTCCTATGCCCATGGAGTTTAGCACCACAATCGGCACAATAAAGCAGTCCAGTAAAAGGATTTACCTCACCCCATCCGTTAGGATATCTCTTCACATTATTACGTATTCTTTGCACATTATCATAAGTAATTTGGTCAATAATTGGTTCATGAGTATTGTGAAAGATTAACCAATGCTGTTCATCCACATAATGGCTCTTTTTATCCTTGAAATGTTTACGTGTTCTAAAATTTACAGTATGCCCTAAATATTCTTCACGTTTTAGAATCTTGCTTACTGTAGAACTCGTCCAACGATATGGATATTTCAATTCTCTTGATTTATGCAATCCTATCCCTAGTAATTGATGATGATATGATGGGATATGAACCTTTTCTGCTTCCAATATCTTTGTTATTTGATATGGACCTTTTCCCTCTAGTGTCATTTGAAATATGTGTTTTACAATAGGTGCTGCTATTTCATCAATAATCAATTTCGTTTTGTCATTTGGGTCTTTTAAATAGCCGTAAGGGGTACTACTAGATACTCTTATACCACTTTTCCCTTTTGCTTGAAATACAGAACGTATTTTCCGACTGGTATCTCTTGCATAAAATTCGTTCATCACGTTTCTAAAGGGTGTAAAATCGTCTTCTCCTTTAAAGCTATCTACATTGTCATTGATTGCTATAAGCCTTACACCTCGTTGTCGTAAAAGCTCCATATACTGTCCAACCTGTAGATAATCACGTCCAATTCGGCTCATATCTTTTAGGCAAACAGTTTTCACATTGCCTTGCTCAATTTCCTCCAGTAAATCCATAAAAGCAGGTCGATCAAAACGTGTACCGCTAAATCCATCATCAGTAAAGTGACGAATATTCTCCAAACCATTCTTTATAGCATAATCCTCAAGCATTTGCTTTTGGTTAGAAATAGAATTACTTTCACCTTGCTGTTCATCATCACGAGATAATCGCTCATATAGTGCAGTAATTTTTATACTCAAATTCTCCTCTCCTTTGCTGAATATACTTCGTCATACCACCTTGAAAAATATTCATCTTCCTGTTCTTCTGAAAGAAGATACCACCAAACACACTCCTTATGTAACCATTCTCTAAAATCGCCCATAAATTGCACATCCTTTCTGCTAGTCTAATAGCTGTTCTTATTTGTAATTGATTAAGATTACTATTAGATTCTACATCCCCTGC